>CACXHM010000047.1 GCA_902767465.1 uncultured Bacteroidia bacterium | reverse complement strand
TCCTTATGTTACTGACCTCCTTAAATAATCCTGCCTTATGAAGATCATTCTCAAGAAAGAAGTTGCAGGTCTCGGAGAGGCCGGAGAACTCGTGGAAGTAAAGAGCGGATATGCTCTCAATTATTTGATTCCCCAGGGATTTGCAGTGCTCGGAACCAAATCTGCCATCAAGCAGTATGAGGAAACCGTACGCCAGCGTGCCCACAAAGAGGCAAAGCTTGTTGCCGATGCAGAGGCAAAGGCCGCCAAGATCGCTGCCACCCCTGTTAAGATCACCGTCAAGGTTGCCGAGAGCGGCAAACTCTATGGCGCAGTCACTGCTGCCATGGTAGCCGAAGCCCTTACCGCAGCCGGTGTAGAGGTTGATAAGAAAGATGTCAACATTCCTGAAATCAAGGAAGTTGGCGCTTATGAGGGAACTGTCAAGGTTTACAAGAAGGTCGCAGCCGACATCAAGGTAGAGGTTGTTGCCGAAAACGCAGAGTAAATCTTTAACTAATCAATATAGTAATCCCCCGCGAAGCATTTTTTTGCGAAGCGGGGGATTGCTGTATTTGTGTTGTTCGAGCTACTTCTTGTTCTTATACAGGAAACGACGAATTTTTTGTGTAGCGCTTTTCTCGAACGGCTCCTTCATTGCATCAACCTGACTTACCTGTGAATTCTTTCCGAGCAGTTTATTGATCCGGTCCTTCAGCGCTTTCTGACGGGCCTCCAGCTCTTCGTAAAACTTTTCTTCTCCTTCGAGGTTCCAGTCCAGGACGTTGTCTTCAAACTTTACAAGGGCAACGAGTTTGCCGTCGCGTTCCACCACGAGGCTTTCGCTGACTCCGTCTTCGTTGTTGATGACCTGCTCAATTTCTTCCGGATATATATTTTCGCCGGAAGGTCCGAGGATGGTGTTGTTGAGACGTCCTTTAATATAGTAGTTTCCGTATTTGTCGAGAACAGCCACGTCGTTGGTATGGAACCAACCGTCATCATCGATCACCTGCATGGTGCGTTCCGGATCTTTGTAGTATCCAAGCATGACGTTGTCACCGCGGCAGACTATTTCGCCTTCTCCGGTTTCGGGATTAACATTGTCGAGACGGACCTCCACCTTATAGGATGGAATCCCTATCGAACCCACGGAGGTGCGTCCTACCATGGCATTGCACACCAGAGGTGCACACTCGGTGAGTCCATATCCGATAGCGTAGGGGAAATGGCATTTTTTGAGAAATGCTTCCACCGTCGAATCGAGTTTGCTGCCGCCGACTCCGAAGAAATGCAGTTTGCCTCCGAAACTTTTGTATAGACGACCGCCTACGAGCCTGTAGAATAACCATGGGAGGGTCTTGCGCATCCAGGTTAAGGTGCGGCTCTTGTCAACGGTTGGAACGAGACTTTTGCGATATACCTTTTCTATAATGAGGGGGACGGCACACATTACAGTGGGCCGAATTCTTTTCATTGCAGGCATCAGCACGCTGGGCGAGGCAGGCTTGCTCAGGTAATACACGCACGCACCGACATAGATGGGGTACAGGCAACCTATGGCCATTTCATAAGTGTGTGCCATGGGCAGAATGGACATGAAGCGGTCTTTTTTGTTGCATCGCTCGGCTTTGTGCGAAGCCATTATGTTCTGGCAGAGATTTCGATGGCTTAACATCACCCCTTTTGCCTTGCCGGTGGTACCGGATGTGTAAATGATGGCGGCCAGATCGTCAGGAGATGGAGTGCGAACCCAGCCGTCGCACTGGAATGCATCCTTTTCCTTTTTTATTATTTCGAAAGTCTCGATATCGATCACGAGCGTCAAACGCTGCATGCTTTCTTCGCTGAGTTTCGGGAGAAGCCTTTTGGAAATGTAAATAACCTTGCTCTCGGAGTGGGAGAGGATATTGCTGACCTCGTTTTCGGAACTGTCAGGAAGTATCGGGATGGCTACACGTCCGAAAGCCGTTGCGGTAAAGAACGCAACAGTCCAGTTAGGCATGTTCTGTGAAAGGATGGCCACCTTGTCGCCTGCGCTTACGCCGAATCTTGAAAGCCGTGTGGATTCACGGTCACATATATCGCGGAAACGCGAATATGAATAACTGTTGCTTCCATCTACGTACTGGTTGAGCGTGCGTTTTGCATAGCGCTCGGTTGAATTCTCGAACATTTCCCGAAGGGTGTTCGGATAGTGGTCACGACCTGACCGTACTATGCGTTTGGGATTAAGACGAACGAGAAATTTCCTGATGCGGTATGGGTGCTTGTACTTTCGCATATTGAATGAGACGCTTATCCTGTAATGTATTTTTCTTTATGCTTTCCTGTGAGATGTAAACTCGCGTAATATTCCTGAACCATATTGAGGTCGGCGGAGATATCGCCGGAAAGGGTGAGTTTCCGTCCGCATCCCACATGTTTGGTGCCCCAGTCGAAATATCCTGCATAGACAGGAACCCCGGTTTCCTTTGCGATTTTGAGGGCACCTGCCTTCCAGCGTTTAACTGGTTTACGTGTTCCTTCAGGTGCTATGGCCAGTTTGAATACATCATCCTGATCCATGTGCTCAATCAGGCTGCGGATCAGGGTAGTTGCGTTGGAGCGGTCAACAGGAATGCAGCCGCATGCGCGGAGAATCGGTCCAAGCGGCCAAAAGAAAAGCTCCTTTTTTATCATCACGTGTGCAACTTCTCCGAAAGAAGTGTAAAACAAATAGGAGATTACAAAATCCCATAAAGAAGTGTGAGGCGCCCCAAGAACTATGGCCTTTTTTTCCGGCATGGGCCCGCCGTCCGCCGTCCAGCCTAAACACCGTAGGAGCCATCCGCAGAAACGGGCCCAGCCCTTGCTATATGATGTTTTATTTGGTTTCATTACGAAATATCTACGTCTTCCAGTTCCTTCTCGCTTTTCAGGTTTTGTCTGATAAACATCTGACGCTCTATGGTGTTGTCGCCCATATAGAATTCCATGATTTCGGAGATGGATTCTTCTTCGGCAAGACTTACCGGGTCGAGACGCATGTCTTCGCCTATGAAATCGGCAAACTCATCGGAAGAAATCTCTCCCAGACCTTTGAAGCGGGTTATCTCAACCTTTGATTTGAGGTCCTTGATAGCCTGTTCCTTCTCTTCCTGCGAATAGCAGTAGCGGTTTGCTGTCTTGTTGCGGACCCTGAACAGGGGAGTCTGCAGGATGTGTACGTGTCCGCGACGGATGAGGTCGGGGTAGTATTTCATGAAGAAAGTGCAAACCAGCATACGGATATGCATTCCGTCATCATCGGCATCGGTGGCGACGATGATATTGTTGTATCGGAGATTCTCAAGATCGTCTTCCACTCCCAGAGCGGAAATCAGGAGATTGAGTTCTTCATTCTCAGCTACTTTCTTCCGGCTTTCCTTATAGGAGTTGATGGGTTTGCCGCGCAGGCTGAACACTGCTTGATAATTGGCGTTGCGGGCTTTGGTGATGGTCCCGCTTGCAGAGTCGCCCTCGGTGATGAAGATGCTGCTGCGCTCTATGTCGTCCTGTGTCTTCTCGGTGACCTTGTCGTTGTAGTGGTAGCGGCAGTCGCGCAGTTTGCGATTATAGACATTCGCCTTTTTTGCCCGCTCGCGCGTTTTTTTCTGGATGCCGGAAATCTCTTCGCGTTCCCTCTGCGAATCCTTGATTTTCTCTTCGATGACAGGAACGATCTCTTTGTGTATGCGGAGGTAGTTGTCCAGTTCCTGGGCAACGAAAGAATTTACATAGCTGCGTATGGTGGGGCCGGTATCCAGTTTAAGTGTGCCATGCTCGTCGTGGGTCTGCTTCTCCCACATGTAGTTTGAGCCAAGTTTGGTTTTGGTCTGACCCTCGAAATTGGGCTCCTGAATTTGTATGCTGATGGCCCCGACAATGCCCTGACGGCAGTCTTCAGGGGCATAGTTCTTTTTGAAGAATTCCTTGAATGTCTTTGCGATAGCCTCGCGGTAGGCCGCAAGGTGGGTGCCGCCGTCGCGGGTGTTCTGCCCGTTGACGAAGGAAGAGATGTTTTCTCCGTAGTCGCGGCCATGGCTCAAGACTATCTCTATGTCTTCGCCTTCCAGATGGATAGGTGGATATAGCGGCTCCTCGGAAAGATTCTCGTTCACCAGATCCAGCAGTCCGTTTTCGGATTTGTATGGAGTACCGTTGAGGGTGAGGGTGAGACCTTTTTTCAAATAAGAATAGTTCTTCACCATCGTCTCGACAAAGTCGAGGTTGTAGGCGAACTTGCCGAACATCATCGGATCGGGGAAGAAGCGTACCAGGGTGCCGTTCTTCTCCCTGGGGGCCGCCTGCTTGCCGCTTTCGCGGAGTTCCCCGCGCTCGAACCTGGCCCAGGACGACTCTCCGTCACGGTATGAGCAGACATAGAAAGACTCCGAAAGGGCGTTGACGGCCTTGGTGCCGACGCCGTTCAGACCTACGCTCTTCTTGAAGACCTGGTCGTCGAACTTGCCGCCGGTGTTAAGGATACTGACGGCTTTTACGACAGAATCAAGGGGGATACCGCGTCCATAGTCCCTGACTGTCACTGTATTCTCTGGGGTGATATCGATCTGGATATTCTTTCCGAATCCCATAGCGAATTCATCTACGGAATTGTCGATTATTTCCTTCAGGAGTACGTAGATGCCGTCTCCGGGGTTGTTTCCGTTGCCAAGACGCCCGATATACATGCCGGGACGCATACGGACATGCTGTACGCCTTCTAGGGTACGAATGTTATCGTCTGTATAGTTTGTAGTATTCGGCATTCTACAAAAATAGCAAAAATCCGGCTATTTTACCACACCTCGCAGGTGCAGGACGACGGGTTTTTTGATGTCGGACAGGTAAACCGTGATAGTTTTGTCGAAAGGGAAGGGCCCGTCCTCGTTGTTGAACGTTGCTTCGATGGTCCCGATCTCTCCTTTGGCCAGGCTTTTTCTGGTCCAGCGCACATTGGTACAGCCGCACGAAGATATGGCCGAAAGGATGGTCAGGGGCTCATCTCCTGTATTTGTGACCTTGAATGTGCAGTGCTGTGGACCGTCAGCTTCTGTGATGGTTCCGAAGTCGTGCACGGTTTTGTCAAAATCGGCCCGTCCGGCAATCAGGACGGAAAGAATCAATAACAATAATTTCATATTGCAAATTTACAACAAAAACCTTACCTTTGCGCCCGAGATATATTTAAATAAAAGATAATGGCTTACAAAATTTCACCTGACAGTTGCGTTGCTTGTGGGACTTGTATGGGCGAGTGCCCTACCGGGGCTATCCACGAAGGAGATTTCTACACTATCGATCCCGATGTATGCATCAGCTGCGGCACATGCGCCGGAGCATGCCCCATGGGAGCAATCTCCGAGGAGTAATATCCTTAAAGCAACCATTGATTTCAGGTTCCGTGCCTACGCACGGAACTTTTTTTTATTTCAATTCAATGTGAATATCGCTCCCAGAGGCCCATACTTCTGCTTGTGAACCATTGTCGAGGTGAAGCCTGACGGGCTCGACGGGACTTTTGTCGATTGCAAGAGGGTCGGGGTTGAAAGCCCTGTTTGCCACGGAATACCAATGCGCTATCTGACGGGCGTATCCTTCGAAATGGCGTCCCTGATCCGTAAGCTGGATTTCTCCGCGGGAGCGCTCCATGAGCTGTACTCCCAGCAGGCGTTCAAGTTCGGCGATATTCTGGCTCACCGCAGGCTGGCTGATACCGAGTTTGTATGCTGCAGATGTGAAATTCCCGCATTCCAGCACGGTAAGAAATACTTTGATCCTGTTGTCCTCAAGCATGATACAAATATAATACTTTTATTTGTTAACTTTGCATTCATGAAAATAGGGATAATGACAGCGATGGACCAGGAATACGAGATGGTATCAAAGGTCCTGAAAAGTGATTCGAAACATGAAATCATTCCTGTGCATTGCGGCTGGGGCAAGGTGAATTCAGCGGTGAATGCCTACAAACTCATCTCTGAACATCGTCCCGACTGCATCATCTCCACAGGATGCGCAGGGGGCGTAGCAGCAGGGGTTTATCTTCTGGACGTTGTTGTGGCGAGCCAGGTGGCCTATCACGACTGCTGGTACGGCGAGCCGAATGAATACGGGCAGGTGCAGGGCTTTCCCGCAAGGTTCGAAGCGGCGCCTTTCCTGCTGAATGCTGCCAAAAGTCTGGCAGATTCCTCCGTTGACGACAGGCAGCAG
>CACXHM010000046.1 GCA_902767465.1 uncultured Bacteroidia bacterium | reverse complement strand
GTGGTCGTGCTGGTGCTGCTGGCTCTCGCCGGCTTCTTCCTGTATGGGCCTCAGGCCCTGCTTGGAGTAACGGCATCGAAGCAGGCAACCAAAAAGGCTGCATCTTCGGCACTTGGTATTATAGGCATCATGAGTTACGTGTCCGTGATCTTCACCGGTGCGGGACTCGGATGGTATTCCGACCATTTCGGCTGGGACAGTCTCTATTTGCTTATGGCGGGAGTATCCGTCATAGGATTCGTTTTTGTTGCAGTCCTTTGGAACATTAAAGACGACGGATATTTAAAGGAAACTTAACATACATATTACATAACTCAAAGATTTTATTAACAACGGTTCATTGCCCTCTGCTGAATTCACGGAACAGAAAACAAGCTTAAAGGAATGAATCAATTGTCAAAAAAACTATTTTTATGCGCTCTGATTTCCGCTGCAGCGGTATTCCGACTGTCGGCTCAGACGCAGACCATCCGCGGTACAGTTACGGAAACCGACTCAGGAGAGCCGGCTGTCGGAGCCGTTGTGATGGTTGACGGCACCACCAGGGGGGCAATGACCGATCTGGAAGGCCGTTACTCCATCGAGGCCAAGGTAGGGGAAACTCTAGTCTGTTCCTTGCTTGGCTATTCGAATCTCTCAGCCGTCGTAGGTGAGGGGAGAGTGATAGACTTCTCCCTGAAGCCGGATACGCAGGCCCTGACCGAGGCGGTGGTGGTAGGATACGGTACCCTGAAGAAAACGCAGCTTGTCGGCGCGGTGGAAACGCTTGACGCCGAAGCGCTGGAAGGACGTGCCAACTCCGATGTCACCCGCAGCCTCCAGGGACAGATCCCCGGCCTGAACATCATCCAGACCGACGGCAAGCCATCCCATAGCGGCAATGTTTACATCCGTGGCAACAACACTTCCTACCAGAGCCGAAGCTCCGCCACCAATGCTGAGTCGTCTTCGCACAGCATCGGTCAGGGCGGAAGCGCCCTCGTACTCATCGACGGTGTGGAAGGCAGCCTTTCCAATGTGAACCCGGACGATATCCTCACGGTATCCGTACTTAAGGACGCAGCTTCGGCTTCCGTCTATGGTGCCCGTGGTGCCTATGGTGTAATCCTTGTGACTACAAAGGCTCCCAAAACGGATGTCGTGAAGGTGAATTACAACGGTTCGGTGTCGATCAAGTCGAGGCTCGTGAAATGGGAAAATGAACTTGTGACCGACGGTTACACTTGGGCTCAATGTTTCGTGGAGAACTTCCTTGGTAACGACCGGGTTCCCGGTACCACAGGTACGTATCCCAAGGATATTGCCGGTGCCATGGACTTTTCGCCCGAGTATCTCGCGGAACTTGGCCGTCGTGCCGCTGCGGGGTACACCGACAAGATAGGTATCGACGGATCCGGCAAATATATCTATTACGGCAATACCAACTGGTACAAGCTTATCTACAAGGATACCAATACCGCAACCACGCACAACCTTTCCGTGCAGGGATCGAGCAATAAACTGTCGTGGCTGGTTTCCGGGCGATTCTACAGCCAGGACTCCATCTATAAGATTGCCGACGAGACTTTCGGAAACTACAACCTCCGAAGCAAGGGTAAAATCCAGATTCGGCCATGGCTTAGCCTCGAGAACAATACCTCTCTCTATATAGAGAATTACCACCAGCCTACGCTCTCCAGCGTCGGCAGTGCAACAGGTAACGTCTATGAGGCCATGGAACGCTTTGGAACCCCGCTGGCTCTTCCTTACAACCCGGACGGCACATTCAGCAGAATGGCCGGAAGCAACGGCTTCATGGCCCTTGCCGACAACCGCACTTATCAGGAGGAGAAGGAGCAGCGCATCAATACCACGTTCACTCTCAACGCCGATATCATAAAGGATGTCCTGAAGTTCAAGGCAGACTATTCCTACGGAGTGCAGAATGACCATAAGACACGTGTGGCTGTGCCGCTTACCACATATCTGGGACCCGATCAGCCTTACGAAACCTACATTGACGGTTATATGTCGCAATGGAAGTACTACGTCTATAAGAACGCAGCCAACGCCGTTCTCACCTTCACTCCCAACCTTGGGGAGGCCCATGACCTTAACATCATGGCAGGTGCAAACCTGGAGAAAACATCACGCCGCGTCCTTTATGTCTATATGAAAGAGTTTCTGGATCCTGACTATCCGAACTTCTCGCTCATGCCTGCCGATGAAACCAATTTCCCGAAAATCGACGAAAACGGTTCCTACGACAAGGGCCTGATGGGTTTCTTTACGCGTGTGAACTATACTCTGCTCAAACGCTACATCTTTGAGGTTGCGGGCCGTTATGACGGTTCCTCCCTTTTCCCTTCCAACAAGAGATGGGGTCTGTTCCCGTCAGCTTCACTTGGATGGCGTATAAGCGAAGAGCCTTTCATGGAATCGACGAGGAACTGGCTCAACAACCTCAAGTTGAGAGCCAACATGGGTACTCTCGGAAATGCCCAGATAAGCCCATACGCGTTCCTGCGGACTTATAGCACATCCAAGGCGTCTTCGCTCAAGAACGGCAGCTATTTCTACTACATCACCGCTCCCGGCATAGTCCTGGATGATGTCACTTGGGAAAAGGTGACCACATACGATGTCGGTCTCGACGCCGATTTCCTGCGTAACCGACTGTCGGTGAGCGGAGACTGGTATGTGCGCAATACAACCGACCTTTACATTGCGGGCACGGAACTTCCTGCAGTTCTCGGAACCGGCACTCCGAAGGGCAATTACGGTGCCCTCCAGACCAAAGGATGGGAATTTACCATCGGCTGGAAAGACCAGAAGAGCCTCGCCGGAAAGCCGTTCGGCTACAATATCAAGGCAAGCCTCTGGGACAGTCGCACCTGGGTTACCAAGTACGAGAATCTCAACGGGAACTTCTATTCCTATTACGAAGGCAAGGAACTTGGTGAAATCTGGGGATTCCGTACCGACGGCTACTTCCTCACCAATTCGGAAGCCAACAACTGGGCAGTGGATACTTTCCACAAGAACGGTGCTCTCTTCAGGGCCTATGCAGGCGACTTGAAGTTTGTCGATCTGAACGGCGACGGCAAGATAAATGCCGGTGCAGGCACCCTGACCGACCACGGCGATATGACCGTAATAGGAAACGCCACTCCGCGTTTCCAGTTCGGACTCAATTTTGCCTTCAACTGGAACAACTTCGGCCTTACCATCTTCCTTCAGGGGGTGGGCCGCAGGGACTGGTATCCGGGAGTCGAATCCGGATTCTTCTGGGGACAGTACAACCGTCCCTATGGATACCTTATGAAGACCCAGTACAACAGCATGGTGCACATCGACTACGACGATCCGGAGTGGACAGTCACAAATGCTTCCGACCATCCATACTGGACGCGTCCGGTGCGTTATGTGGCCAACCGCAACGTCGGTCCGCTCACCATGGAGAACGATTATTACCTTCAGAATGCCGCCTACATGCGACTCAAGAACCTCACTCTCGATTACACCATACCGGAAGAGATAACCCGCAGGGCCGGAATCGAGAAGCTGAAAATATGGGTCAGCGGCGACAATCTCCTGACCTTCTCACCCCTTTACAAGCATACCCGAATGTTCGACCCGGAAGCCATTTCTGCGGGTGACAGCGACTTCTATTCAACCGGTGGCCTGTATGGTGTGGGTGAAGGGTATTCCTACCCGATGCAGCGCATCGTTACACTTGGCGTAAACCTGACGTTCTAAAGGAGGAATCATCATGAAAACAAATATCAAATACCATATTCTGACGGTTCTTACGCTTGCAGTTTCAATATCCTGCGAAGATTTCCTGGACTACAAGCCCCTTGCCGTCCAGGAGGCGACCGAACAGCTAAAGACCGAAAGGTCCATGGAACTCTACGCAAACGGCATGCTGGCAAGCTATATTCCTGCCGGCAGCAGCGTGTGGGGAGCAAGCGGAGACCTCTTTTCAGATCTGTGCGCCACGGTATCCTCGAGCGAGTACTACAAGACCAGCTACAACCCGATGACTGCATCTGGTTGGAGCTCAGGCAACTGGGCAATGATTCGCAGGGCGAATTACCTGATCAAGTATATCGAACGGGGAAAAGAGAATGTGAGTACCGAGGTCTATAACCACTATCGCGGAGTAGGTTACTTCTGGAGGGCTTATGGCCATTTCCAGAAAGTCAAGAGTTTCGGTGACGTGCCCTATATCGACCATGTGATCGAAGAGGTGGACGATCCTGCGCTTTTCGGTGCAAGGATGGACCGTGAAGAGGTGATGCATCATGTCCTGGCGGATATCGACACCGCCATCGTGAACCTCTCCGACGAGGATTACTTTATGGACGAAACCCGCATCAACGTCACGAAATTTGTCGCACTTGCCATCAAATCACGTATCTGTCTGTACGAAGGCACCTACCGTAAGTATCACAGCACCAACTATTCCACGGGCGAACCCTGGAATAACAGCTATGAATCGGCGGACGACCTTCTTCAGGAATGCGTAAATGCGAGTGAGGCTCTGCTTGCCTACAACAAGTTCCCCCTCAATACCGTAGCAGGAGCCGAGGGCGCTTACAGGCAGCTCTTTACACAGGAAGCCGTCAACAAGGAATTCATCTGGGCATATACCTATTCCTCGACCATTCCCAAGTACGACAACCGCTCCTTCAATTATTTCTCAACCACTTCGTGGCAGATGCCCAGTCCTACACGTACGCTGGTCCGCCACTACCTGAAGTCGGACGGAAACCCGCTCACCAATGATGCCCTTGATGTAAATGCGGTGTTCACCGACCGTGATCCCCGCCTTGCTCAGACCATCGCGAGCCCCGGACTCACCTATACCGACAACAACGTGCCATTCCCGCGTACCATCGACTTCTCCGTGTCGCGTACCGGATATATGTGGCACAAGTGGATTATAGAGGATTACGAACACTATCATGCCTCGCGTGATGTTGCCGCCCTTCCTGTCCTCAGGACTGCCGAGGTGCTGCTTAACCTGGCCGAAGCCAAGTGCGAACTTGACGGTTCGCTGTCCGAAGCCGACTGGAACCGCACCGTCGGTGCCCTCAGGGAAAGAGTGGGCGAACCTTCTGTCTATCCCGGCGGAGCCGCATACGTGGCCGATCCATGGCTTATGGACTACTATTCCACCGCTGACGGAGTGCATCCGTCCAGAACCCTTGCGGAAATTCGCCGTGAGCGTACGGTGGAACTCGTCTTCGAAAACGGGTTGAGGCAGGATGACCTGTTCCGCTGGAGGCTGGGAGAGAGGGTATGCGATCAGTGGCAGGGTATATACCTCACAGCTTCGCAGGTTTCGACCGGCAAATTCAACTTCAATGGAACGGATTTCTCCATCGGCAAGAGCGTAGCCCAGGGCCAGACGGCCGTGCACCTCGACGACAGCGGTGCCAACGCTACTTTCAGGCTGAGCGAAGGGAACTCTGCCGCCGGATATCTCGAATACATTGTGCCGCGCACATGGAGCGAGAAACTATATCTCAATCCTATTCCGCAGACTGCCATCAATGTGAACGATAAGCTCACCCAGAACGTTTTATGGGAATAAACGAAAATAAATAAATGGCTATGGTTAAGAATTATTACATTCCTCCGCAGATGAGTGTCATCGCTTTCTGCACCGACCGGCAATACCTGGTCACGACATCTACTTTAGTCTATGACATTGAGCAAATGAACGCCACGGACGGCGACTGGCTCGAGTAATTCACAACTAAGAGATATTGCTATGAAATCAAGATACATACTCTTTGCTTCGATTGCAGTCGTGTCTCTTGCATGCTGCACCAAGAATGAACCTGCCGTTCCCGGCGGGAATAATGAAGGAACCGATGTCCCGGAGGTGGTTGGTCAGACCAGCCTTACGGCCATCATCAATGCCGAGGATGAAACGGATGGGTCCAAGGCCGCAGTTGCCGACGACGGCACTGTAACCTGGAGCGCAGGCGACGCCCTCTCGGTTTACACCGACTCCGGTTTCACTACGTTTACCCTTGACGGTGCAGGCGGCTCCGGTACCGGGACTTTCAAGGCCGAGGGGGAAGTCACTCCCAAGACCGTGGCGGTATATCCTGCCGGATCCCACAGCCTTTCCGGAAACAACCTGACGGTAAATCTTCCTGCTTCATACACGCTTGCAAGTGTTGATGACGCAAACACGAACGTGCCGATGATAGCAACCGGTGACTTCGCAACGGGGAAACTCAGCTTCAAGCAGATCGGAGGGCTTTTCCGTTTCACCCACTACACCGTTCCTCCGGAAGCACGCAAGTTCGTCTTCAAGTCCGAAGGTTACAGGATCAACGGCGATTTCACCATCGATATCACCGCGGCCGCGCCTGAACTCGCAAGTGAAAGCACAAGTTCCGCTGCCGAGAGCATCGTGACGGTGAACTTCCCGGCCCCCGCCGACACGGTTGAGATGAACTTCTTCATCCCGGTTCCTACGGGCGCCTACAACAACCTCACGATCAGTCTTCTGAACGCTTCCGACGAGGTCCTCTGGACCACCACGACCGGAAGCACCTCCGGCACCAGCACC
>CACXHM010000045.1 GCA_902767465.1 uncultured Bacteroidia bacterium | reverse complement strand
GTTTTCCGTAGCTGGATAAGGGTCAGGCAAACTCCTAATGGCACTTTCAGGGGCTACAAGCCGAATAGCAGGCCTCAGTGCGATGCTTCCCGTGCCGGATGGGCGTTGAGCGAACTCGCCCGCCTGATACGTTTGCTAGAGGACCGTGGAATGGATGCGAAAGAGTTTCGGGAGTCCGGATTGAGGCTTATGGATAATATTCTTGCCCAGGTCGATTCCGACGGAAACCCGGGTTCATGCTGGAGTACCGAAACCGGCGAAGTGATATCGCGTGGAGGCGACGGCGGAGGGTATGTGCTGATGGGACTTGCCCGGTGGATGGACCTGATCGGCGATGAAAGGATTCTTCCGGTGCTCGAGAAGGCAATGGACTACTATTTCCGGAAAGATATTGACTTTTTCCGCTGTGCAGGCGGGGCAATGGACTGCGTGAGCGTGGACCGTGAGGGAATCCATCCTTTCCTTACCACGGCGTTGATCCTGTACAAAACTACGGGAAATAATAAATATCTTGACTTCGCCCGCAAGGCAGGATGGTATTTCCTGTCGTGGCTGTATGTGCAGAATCCTGTTTACGGGTCGGAAACCGATTTATACAAGTTGGATTGGAAGCCTGCCGGAGCTACGATCGTGGGCGCGGAGCATCCCGCCTTGGATGAATATGCCTGCGTGCTTCTTCCCGAGTTCTTCGAACTCTCCAGGCTTGACGCAAATTCTCTCTGGAAGGAGGTGGCAGGCCTTGTCTGGCGCAATTCTACACAGGGGTTTGCCGATGAGCAGCACCGTGTTTTCCATGGTCTGGAACGTCCCGTGGGGGCCAAGAACGAGGCCATCTTCCCTACGCGTTGGAGTAAATATGCCGTAGACGAAAAGAAGCGCGGCAGCATTAACGACCATCTCACCGCATGGGGTGGAACTTACCGTTTGGCATCGCTTCTGGAACTCCATGACGAGGATTTGGCCTGGCTGGAGGAGAATTTCTGATGCCTGCAGTGTGCTGATTCAGCGAGAACCTGGACAAAAAAAGCAGGCCGAAGCCTGCTTTGTCTGGATGAAAGGACTTGAACCTTCGACCTCCTGGTCCCTAACCAGGTGCGCTACCAACTGCGCCACATCCAGATTTTGGGATTGCAAAGATAGTAATTTTTTGAATACGGCAATACAAAAAGATTTATTTTTATATTTGCAGGTTGTTAAAACGTATTTTTATGAGAAGAATCTGTTTATGTGTTTTCGCTGTAGTAGCCAGCGGTTTGTGCGCTATGGCCGCCGACGGTTACCTCAAGGGCAAAATCCTCAAAATCGAAATGGAAGACGTTGTCGCTGAACGCGGCGGCAGTTCTTTCAGCATTTCCCTTTCCGGTATCAATACCGGCTCGGCAGTGTCTGTGCTTGCAGTAGAAAGGGCTTTGCAAAAAGCTGCAGAAGACAGCAAGATAGCCATGGTCTATATAAATACCGACCATTTTTCTGCCGGGATGGCTTCAAGCGAAGAAATACGTAAATATATCAAGGCTGTGAGTGCAGCAGGAAAGCCTGTAGTGGCATATGGCGCATCCATGGGCAATTCCTCTTATTATATAGCATCCGCTGCGGACCGCGTCTTCCTGCATCCCCAGGGAGGCGGCAGCCTGAACGGACTGTCCAGCACACAACCTTTCTTGAAAGACCTTCTGGATACTCTTGGCGTACAGGTGCAGCTCATCCGTCACGGAAAATTCAAATCCGCCGGGGAAATGTATATCCGTAACGATATTTCGCCCGAAAACAGGGAACAGTACGAAACAATGCTGGGATCTATCTGGAGCACCATCGCCGAGGAAATTGCAGAGTCGCGAGGCATCAGTGTTGAAGATCTGAACGCATGGGTGAACGGTCTCGAACTCAGCACCGCGCAAACCTGGCTTGAAAAGGGGCTGGTGGACGGGCTCAAGTACCGCGATGAGATGGAAGATTATCTTTGCAGGTTGTTTGGTACCACGGAATCCAAGAACGTGAAGACGGTGAGTCTAGCCGATTATATTGATGACCTGAAAAAAGGCCCGTCCAAAAACAAGATTGCCGTTATCTATGCTGATGGAGAGATCGTGCGCGAAGGCGGTGATATCGTGGGAGAAAAGCTTTCGAAGACCATCGCCAAGGTGCGTGCCGATTCTACCGTTAAAGCGGTTGTGTTCCGTGTCAATTCTCCTGGCGGAGAGGTTGTTGCGGCAGACATGATACGACGCGAGATTGAACTTCTCGGCAAGGTGAAACCCGTGGTTGCCAGCTATGGCGCCTATGCGGCGTCCGGCGGCTACCTGATATCTGCAGGATGCAGCAAAATCTTTACCGACAATACTACGCTTACTGGTTCCATCGGCGTTTTCGGAATGGTTCCCAGCCTCGGCAAAGCCATACGCAAGAACCTGCATGTCAATATGGTGAACATCGGAACGCATGAGCATAGTTCCATGGGCTCCGGAATGCAGCCTCTTACGGCAGAGGAAGAGGCCTGGTATCAACAGGAAATCGAGGGCATCTACGACACGTTCGTCGGAGTCGTTTCTGATGGCCGTTCCATGACAAAAGAGGCTGTGGATGAGATTGCCCAGGGTCGTGTATGGGCCGGGAAGGACGCTCTCAGGATTGGACTTTGTGATGAAAAAGGAACTCTTCTTGATGCCATTGAATATACAGCCGGCGTTGTCGGGCTGGATAAGTACCGCATTGAGGCATATCCTGTAAAAAAATCTTTTCTTGAAGAGTTGAGAAACAAGGGAAAAGTGGACAAGGATGCACCACTGGTGCTTGTGAAGAAGCTGGCCGAACCCGGTTTCAAGGCCGTGGCCAGAATGCCCTATATTTCGATAGACCCTGTAAAACCCGTTTTCTGATGAAAAAGATAGTATTGCTGGCCGCGATGGTCGCGCTTACAGCTGGTTTCGCTACTGCTCAAACCACAGGAAAAGACCGCCTTAAGGAACTTGAAGAAAAGGCGGCGGAAGTAAAACAGCATAAAAAGGCCAATACGGCCGGAAACCTTTTTTCATGTGAAGCCTTCACGCATGTAGCCTATGGATGGCATAATGTAGAAGGGGACGCTTTCAGGAGCAAGTTCGGCCCGTCCGGAGAGTTCTTCTTCAATGCATTTGAACTCTCCTTCAATCCGGCTTCCTGGCTGTCGCTTTCCGCCGGGCTCGATCTTGGGTGGAATTACTACAAACTGAATAAGGATAACTATTTTGACGTTCAGTCCGACAACAGTCTTGACATCATTGCTGCAGGATCAGAAACGTGGAAGTCGTCCAAGCTCCGCTCCTTCGACCTTGCAGTGCCGGCCATGATAAGTCTTAAATTCGACTGGTTCAGCCTGCGGTTCGGAGCCGAGGCCGTCTTTCCGATGAATGGCCGCAATACTGTGATATCGAAGTACTCACAGGGGGGTGACTCCTATGACGTCCGCACAAAAGGCGGGGAACTTGAGAAGTCCTTCCTCCGTTATCTGGCAGTAATTGATTTTGACGGACTTGGTATTATTTACAAATACTGCCCGGAAGCAATCGTCCCGGGCAGTGAAATGATAAAGAGCTGTCAGACCCTCGGAATTATCTTATCTTTATAAGACCCATTTCAAGTCCCCAGCATCCGTCGGTGATGATGGGGATTTTCTTTCCCCCTGCATCTTTTACGTAGATGAGACCGTCAACAAAGGTGTGGGTATGTCCGCCTACAATCAGGTCGAGTCCTTTTGTCTGCGGAACCACTTCCTGATCTACGTCATAGCCCATGTGGCTGAGGAGGATTACGAAATTGCAGTTTTCCTCTTTACGAAGGTACGATGCCCATTTATTGATGACCTCCACATTGTCGAGCTGACGTATTCGCTGTGCAATGGGGGCTGCCACCATTTCTGCAATGTCGGATTCCATGCCGATAAGACCGATTCGCATGCCTCCGCGTTCAATAACTGTGCAAGGCTTTACGTATTGCTGAAGTATTTCGGGGAATTCGCAGTTGGCGCAGATCACAGGGCATTCTATCACGCTGAGGCGCTGGGCTAGGGACTCGATGCCATCATCCAGTTCGTGATTGCCAAGCGTGATGCAGTCGTATCCGAGAGCGTTGATCATTCTGGGTTCCAGGGAGCCTCCAAGTTCGCTGTAATAGGAAGTGCCCTGGTTGAAATCGCCGGCATGTATCATCAGGATCTTGTCGGCCGGGTATTTTGCGCGGATGCTGTCCACGAAAGCAGCCCTTTCGATAATCCCTCCCATTCCGTGGCGGTCTCCTCCGCGAACCGGGTCGAAATGGCTATGCGTATCGTTTGTATGAATGATTACGAGTCTGGGTTGGCAGGAGAATATGGCAAGGCTCAACCCTATGGCAAACAATATTTTTTTCATGGTCTTAATCCTTTAGAACCTGAATCCTGCCGTCGGTAAAATACTCAAGCGGCTTGCCAGCGGCAGTAAGTGCACGGACGTCGGCCAGAATGGCATCTCCTATTCTTACGTCGGAAATGAAATAATCGGTGGCTCCCCGGGCAAGCTTATAGCCGTCGCCCCCGTCCAGCAGAAAGTCGATTGTGGCAAGTCCGTAATAGCGTTCGTCGTCGAGGGGCTCACCTCCGATTTCCGCGCTTACAAGCTTATGGTCCTTTATTACCAGCTTGACACCTGACACGCACTGCGTTTTACCGGAAGCCATGAATTCAAAGGTGTTCCGCAATTCTTTCCCGGGCACTTTTACATAGCAGATATAGTTCTTGAACGGGAGCATGGAAACGATATCGTCCAAGAGTACATCTCCGGCTGGAATATCGCAGCGGATGCCACCGTAATTGGTGAATGCCAGATCTACCTTGCGTCCGTCGGGTTCGCAGAGCCGCTGCACATCAGCGAAAAGCCT
>CACXHM010000044.1 GCA_902767465.1 uncultured Bacteroidia bacterium | reverse complement strand
GTTCTTGGCATCTTCGTCCACTTCGGCAAGAGTCCTGTCGGGGTATGCATCGGGGATGAAAACCGGATCGTAGCCGAAACCTCCGCAGCCGGCAGGGGTTGTAGCGATGCGACCTTCGCATTTGCCGCTGAACAGCTTTACTTCAGAGGAAGGGGCCAGTATCGCCGCCACGACGCAACGGAAGCGGGCTCGACGGTCCTTCACGCCCTGCAGTTCGTGCAGCAGGCGGTCGATGTTCGACGCAAAGTTATGATCCTCGCCGGAGCCGTCCAGAGATGCATACCGGGCGGAATAGATGCCCGGCGCGCCGCCAAGTGCATCCACCTCCAGGCCGCTGTCGTCGGCAAAACAGGGAAGGCCGGTAAGGCGCCAGAGATTCTGTACCTTGATTACGGCGTTCTCCTCGAAGGAACTTCCCGTCTCCTCCACATCGACCTGTTCTTTTGTAAGCCCCAGGTCATAGGGAGATACTACCTCGATGCCATGGGGGCCGAGAATCTCGCGCGCTTCGCGAAGTTTGCCGGCATTGCCGGTGGCGAATATCAGTTTCATATCAAAGGGCTTTTCAGGGCGGTACGCAGGGCGTCATCATAACGGAGACGTATCTCCACGCCGCCTACCTGGTACCAGTAGCGCACCGCTATCTCCTGCTCGATGAAAGGCACTATCTCATCCTTCTTCATCCGCAGGAAATCCTCCTTACCTATCTCAAGAGCCTTCTCCATAGCATCCAGTTGCTCTTTCATGCTATCCGCCAGATCATCCTTCTGCAGGGTTGACTTCATCTGGTCGAAGTAGGTTTTGGCAGAGGAACGATAGTCGAATTTCTTGTCACGTGCAAATTCTACGAAGGAATCATAATCCGTAAAATGGTAATCCTTTGCAGCGGGGATGCTTTCGTGCGTCTTTACATATTCCATCGCATATTGCTCTATCACGCCGTTCACTACCAGCGAGTACACCAGACGGCTATACTCCTTACCCTTGATCTCCACATCCGGGGTGATGCCGCCTCCGTCGCGCACGATGCGCCCGCGGGCGGTTTTGAACTCATGGGTAAGAGAATCGGGAATGTGTCCCACGCTGCCGTCCTCATTTCGGTGCGAATAGTCGATAGCCTGCACGCAACGTCCCGACGGAGTATAGTACTTTGCGGTCGTTATCTTGAGCTGTCCATTATATGGCAGAGGACGTATTCCCTGCACCAGACCCTTCCCAAATGTACGGGTACCCATTATGGTAGCCCTGTCCATATCCTGGAGCGCTCCGGACACAATTTCTGATGCAGATGCCGACCCGGAATCTACCATTACGACCAACGGGATGGTCAAATCCACAGGATCCTTGTCGGTAAGAAATTTCTGTTCTCCCACCAGGGAATTGCCCTTAGAGCTCACAACCAGAGATCCCTTGGGAACAAAGGCTGAAACTATACCCACGGCCTCCCCCATCAAGCCGCCGCCATTTCCACGGAGGTCGATCACCAGTTTTTCCATGCCCTGCTTGCGTAGAGACGCGACTTTAGCACGGAACTCCGCCCCGAGCCCTTCCGTAAAACCACCGATCAGAATATATCCGGTTTTGGTGCCGTCCAGCAGCCCGGCATATTCTATGTCGGGAATATGAATCTTCTCGCGGATTACGCTGATATCCATGATTTCTCCACTACGGACCTTGCGCACATGAAAGACCACCTTGGTGCCAGGCTTGCCCTTCATCCGTTCGGAACACTCTGCAGCCGTGAGACCTATGGTAGTCTTACCGTCTATCTCCAGGATCTCATCTCCGCACTGAAGCCCGTTACGCGCTGCGGGAGAACCCGCATAAGGTTCATTGATAAGTACAGGTTTGTCTTTTTCAGGCTTATAAATGATGGCGCCTATCCCTCCATAGGTCTTCCCTATCATCATTTCGAAATCTTCATTTTCCTCTTCCGGCACGTAGATGGTATATGGATCAAGTTCGGCAAGCATCGCGTTGATGCCGGCGGTGCTCATCCTCTCCACCGGAAGCGAATCCACATAGCTGCGGTTAAGTTCCTGAAGGATTGACGTATGGACCTCTATTGCCTGGCCGAGTTTGAAAAGTTTCGACTGTGCCCCTGCATTGATGCCAAGGGAAAGCAGTACAAGTATCAGATATTTCTTCATAATCGTGCATTTCTACTGCATAATCCGGGCCGCATCCGGAAAATGTCTTTTTTAATCGTAAAATTAGCTATTTTTACAAAAAAGTAGAAATTATGAAAAATATTTGGACTTTATCGCTTGTTCTCCTGCTTGCGGTCTGCTGCAACGAAGAAAAAACGATCTATAAAAACCCTGATGCTCCTATCGAAAAGCGGGTCGAAGATCTTCTGCGCAGGATGACTGCTGAAGAGAAGATCTGGCAGCTCACCCAGAGCCGTCTCGGCGGCAACGACAACCCCAATAACGTCATGCGGGGCGACGAACACATCCCGCCCATAGTGGGATCTATGATATACACGTCTGAAACGGCAGAACTGGGCAACGCCATGCAGCGCATCGCAGTCGACAGCACAAGGCTGGGTATTCCGATCCTTTTCGGTTACGACGCCATTCACGGCTTCAACTCCTGCTTCCCCATCCCGCTGGCACAGGCTGCATCATTCAATCTGGAGCTCGCCGGCAGGGCAAATGAAATCACAGCGCAGGAATGCCGTGAGGCCGGTGTGAGGTGGAACTTCAGTCCTATGACCGATATTGCCCGCGACGCCCGCTGGGGGCGCGTAATGGAAGGTTACGGTGAGGATCCGCTGCTTGCAGCAAGTTTCTGTGCAGCCACTGTGAAGGCCTATCAGGGTGATGATCCTTCGCAGCCGGGTCGCATTGCCGCCTGCCTGAAGCATTACGTCGGCTACGGGGCATCGGAAGGCGGACGTGACTACGCCGCCACCGACATCTCCCTCCAGTCGCTATGGGACACATATCTGCCCCCGTTCCATTCCGGAATCGACGCCGGGGCGCTGACTGTAATGAGTTCGTTCAACACCCTCAACGGAGTACCTACCACTGCCTCGCATTATCTTCTGACCGAGGTACTGCGGGAGCGCTGGGGCCACGAGGGGTTTGTAGTAACCGACTGGGCCGCGGTGAAGCAGCTTGTCAACCAGGGCGCCGCCGACAACCTCAAGGACGCCTGCAGGATCGCATTCAACGCCGGCGCCGCGATGGATATGTGCGATTACGTGTACCCGAAACACATGCAGGAGCTGATCGACGAGGGTGCAATCAAGATGAAGGATGTGGACGAGGCCGTGCGCCGCGTGCTGAGGGTCAAGTTCCGTCTCGGGCTCTTCGAGCATCCTTATGCAGATCCGTCCGGGTCTGAAGCCATGTCTCCCTCCGCTAAGGCAGAACTCTTCGAAGATCTTGCCCAGGAATCGATGGTGCTGCTCAAAAACGACGGCATCCTTCCCCTCCGGCAGGGCTGCCGGATAACCCTCGCAGGCCCGATAGCCGACGACAAAGACGCTGTGCTCGGAAACTGGAGGGCGCATGCAAAGACCGACAGGAGCGTGAGCATCCTGGAAGGAATGAGCACTGAATTCGGATCCGGCGTTCGCATTGCAAAGACGGATGCCGAAGCGCTTTCGCTTGCCCGCAGCAGCGACGTGGTGGTCCTCTGCCTGGGAGAGCCGTCCAAATGGTCCGGCGAAAACAAATCCCGTGCATCCATTTCGCTGCCTGCAGAACAGGAAGAGCTCTTCTTCAAACTCGCAGCAACGGGAAAACCCATAGTGGTCACCGTAGAATCCGGAAGGCCGCTGGACTTGAGCCGCATCAATGAAAAGGCCGCCGCCATTCTCTACACCTGGTGCCCCGGCCACATGGGCGGACCTGCAGTCGCAGGGCTGCTCTCCGGACGTCATAACCCCTCCGGCAAACTTCCGCTTACATTCGTTCACGACAAAGGGCAGATTCCCCTCTATTACAATCACCGCAATCCGTCCCGACGCGGCGACCAGGGCATATACATCGATGGTGTGCCGGTCACACCCCTCTACGATTTCGGTTACGGCCTGAGTTACTCCAAATTCGAGTATTCAGATCTCAAACTGGACGGCCTCACCGCCCGAGTAAGTGTTACCAACACTTCCGACAGGGACGGAAAGGAAGTAGTACTTTGGTACATAACCGACCCGGCATGCAGCATAGCGCGCCCGGCCAAAGAACTGAAGCACTTCGAAAAGAGACTGATAAAAGCGGGCCAGACCGAAGAGTTCGTTTTCGAGATCGACAAGATGCGCGACCTCGGCTTTGTGGACAGCGAAGGCAGGCCCTTCTTCGAGAGCGGCCGCTTTATCCTAATGGCAGGAGATCAGATGCTGGAGTTTAATCTGTAAGGCGGGTCACTTTTTCCCAAAGATAAACCTTGTCTCCCCGGCGGAGTTTCTCCGGCACCTTGACGGAGCATTTACAGCCCTTTGGGGCCTCGGCCACGGGCTCGAATTCCACCCGGATATCTTCCGCCTTGAACTCCACAACTCCCGTGGTGCTGCCGATTGCCATCAGATCGGCCCCAGCCTTGACGGGAGCGCTCTCTACGGTTATTTCCGCCACCCCGATGCGGTCGAACCAGTTGGTAACCTTGCCGGCGTAAACCTTGCGCCGGGTGGCCTGAGAACCGTAAACATCGCTCCACTGCCCCATGCGTGCACCCTGGTAGTATCCGTCCCAGAAGCCGCGGTTGAACACCTCCGAGAGGCGGCTTTTCAGTTCAGCAGCCTTTTCGGGTGTATAGGTTCCCTCGCAGACTGCATCCGCAGCCTCCCGATAACACTGGGCGGTGCGCTTTACATATTCAGCGCTGCGGGCGCGGCCTTCTATCTTGAAAACCCGGACTCCGGCGCCAATTATCTTATCCATGAACTCTATGGTACACAGGTCCTTGGGGGACATAATGTATTTGTTGTCGATATTGAGTTCATTGCCGGTCTCGAGGTCGGTAACCCCGTAGCCGCGGCGGCATATCTGAATGCATTCTCCTCGATTAGCCGACTGCCCCGCAGTATGAAGGCTCAAATAGCATTTTCCGGAGATGGCCATGCACAAGGCCCCATGGGCGAACATCTCTATCCGCACGAGATTCCCGGAAGGACCGGTTATGTTTTCGCGGACAATACCGTCGGAGATTTCCCTCACCTGATCGAGATTCAGTTCGCGGGCCAGAACCACAACATCGGCAAACCGGGCATAAAATTTTACCGCTTCAAGATTGGAAATACTGAGCTGAGTGGAAATGTGAACCTCCAGACCGATACTGCGGCAATACGCAATCGCAGCAATATCTGATGCAATTATGGCATTCACTCCAGCCTCTTTTGCCTTGTCGAGAGCTTTGCGCATGTCCGGCAAATCTTCCGGATATAGGCAGATGTTGAGAGTAAGATAGCTTTTTACTCCGGCTTCGCGGCAGATGCGTGTAAGCTCCTTCAGGTCCTCCGGTTTGAAGTTATTGGCCGAGTGAGCCCTCATATTCAGGTTGCCGACTCCGAAATACACGGAATCCGCACCCCCTTCAATAGCAGCACGCAGACATTCAAAATTGCCTGCCGGAGCCATTATTTCCAAATCTTTTCGGTTCATTGCTGCAAATATAGCAACTATGCGTCAATTTCGGCGTTTTTCGCAACTCTTTTATTATCAGTCAGATACAAAACACGCTTCAAATAAGCTTATAATCCCGCAACCTGCTGCGCAGTGTCCTGTGATCCGGACAGACGCTTTCCAGCAGGGCATGGAACTCCGGCCCGTGGTTCATATGTTTCAGATGGCAAAGTTCATGCAGCATTACATAATCCCTCAAATCTTCCGGAAGACGCATCAGATTAAGGTTCAGGTTGATATTGCCTTTGCTGGAGCAGCTCCCCCAGTTGCTCACGTTGTGTTTGATTCGAACCTGATTATACTCAAAGCCATTCTCTGCAGCCAGTTCTCTCAGCCTGCCTGGCAGGATGGCTTTGGCCTTAGCGCGCAAATCCGCCACCTCTGCCGTTTCGGGAAGTCTGCGGCGGCGTCTCCGCACAACAATCCGCACCCGCCCGGAAAGTATGTCTCCCAGAGTGATTCTCATTTTGCAGATACAAATCTACTCTGTTTTTGCGATTAAACAAAATATTCAGCGTGGAGTGCAATTCGTTGATTGACAATAACTTCCTCAAAACGAGTCGGCAAAATGCAGCGACACGTTTTAAGTAAAATACTGAGTATCAAAAAGATACATTACACGGATCAGCGAACGGGAACGCGGGTGCTGAAGCGCATCGACGGGTCGCGGTAGCGGATGCGAATGGGACGGGCGCGAAGTGCAGCCAGGGCGGACGGATCATCCGCAAGGTCCAGGGCCCAGATATGGGGAGATTTAACCGTACGCAAAGGGATGAAATCGGCTTTATGTGCTTTGCGGTAGTCGCGCGTCATTGAACGGTTGAATTCTATCACATCCAGCACTTCCGGAGCTACGCGTGAAGACCTTGCGGCAGCATGCCAACGGCCACCAATCCGGACTGAGACACGACCATCCACCGAGCCGCCGAAAATATTGATAACCATCAAATTGCTGTCTAGTCTAACGGAACATTGCTCAGGAGCCGGGCGTCCCACGCATTTGTAACGAAGAGAATACCATTGCTGTCGCGAAGGCGCAAAATCCGCAATAAACCATCCTTTCGGAGAGCCGCAGTTTTGAAGTGCATACGGACTGCCGGACCCATCTTTCAAACCGCGCCACCAACTCCCGCAAGCAGCTCCTGCCGTGAGTTGCTCCCCAAAGGGGGTACTGCGCCTGTCCACCTGATGAGTGTGGCCGCATACCAAAAGCAGGTCGTTACGGCCATGCAGCACGGCAGAAAGAGAGTCAAGTCCCTTTGAATGGGTAAGGGGAATATGGGTACACAGGACGATTCGTTCCGAAGGACTGCAGCTGCCCACTACTCCCGATAGCCAGCGTTTCTGACTTTCGAGAAAACCCCCTTCATAGTCCCTGCCCCGCTTAAGGCGGACATTGTTCATGAGGATAAAACGAACTCCGCCGGCAACAAAAGTGGTGTCCGGCACAGGATCAGGGCCGTCGTGGTTGCCATGAAGCCTTACCCAAGAGCAGCGCAGCGAATCCAGAGAAGCTTCTGACGGGACGATAAGGGACGGATTCTCATTGACGATGTCGCCCAGCACCACTACAAGATCCAGATCCTTGCGCGCCCGGAGTTCGGCATAAATGCTTCTCCGGGCGTAGACAAGTTCTGTTTCGTTATCTACCTGCGGGTCTCCAACGAAAGCAACGCGAAAGACCGCAAGCAAGGTAATGAGAATGTTCATCCAAATTATTCGGCAGTAGCGTAAAGGGCGAGTTTGCCTTCGTCGTTCTTAACAGCGATAAAGCCGCGGCCATCCTTATTGAACTTGATATTGCTGATGCGGCTGGATGATCCTGAAATGACTACGGGATCGGACCATGTCTTGGTAGAAGAGTCGATCCATCTGATTGCAACCTTATCTATTACATTGTCAAAATAAGCAATGTACGGGGTTCCAAGAGCATCTACGGCAACAGATGACTGGGTTGAAGAATGAACGTATGCATCCGCTATCACACCTCCGATAAGAGTGGTGTCCTTTGCAGAAATCCGGGTCACTCCAAGAGAATATCCCGAGCCGTCATAATCGGCTCCGAGAGAGACATAGACATTGCCATTGTCATCGGCTGCAATAGATTGATTGGTAGTATAAATTGTCCCGATCACGCTTCCGTCCGTGGTTGTCTTGGGAGCAAAGCCTTCCTTCACCACCGACCAGGCGCCTTCGGCATACTTATATATATCCATCACATGCGCACCGCTCGTGGCATTGTCAAAGATCATAAGATATGCCGCATCTTTTGTGAATGCAGAATAATTGTTATATCCACGTTTTGAAGGACGCTCCGCGAGGGCGACATTGTTTGTCCATGCCGTGCCATCCCATTGGGCAAGATTGTGGTTCCTTCTGGTGAATCCGGCTGCCACAGCTCCACGACCGAAATTAGATGCGACATAAATGTTGTTCGCAGCTATCGGGAACAATATTGGAGCCCCGGACTCGGGATTTGCGATAGCGCCCTGTTCACCCACATAGACGGCCCCTTCGGCAGTTACTTTTTTCACAGACACCTTTAAATTAGCAGAGCCTGTCCCGTCCTTGCAATCATAATAAGCAATATAGGGTGTTCCATCGGGATCGAATGCGACGGAACAGTCGCGGCCGTCATTCTCCGAAATATATGCAGAAGAAGTAAGGTTGACAAGTTTTGTCCCTTCCACTTTGAAAGCAAATACATTCCTGTTCCCATATGTATTCTGCGTCACCACCACAGGATCTCCACTGACAGGGTTGACTTCAAGATAGGGAGCAGTATTATACACAGTACTGTCACTGCTTGCAATCAGAACCCATGAAGGAGCGTTTTTTACTTTGACCTCAACTGAATAAAGAGTGTTGACATCCCCTACAGTTATTACAAAATCGACAACCGATGAGAAATCGAGGGCGGCACCGCTCTGAACGGGCTCACCACCAACGCTTACTACAGGTTCCGTTTTTTCCGTTTTGGGAACCTCCACCTCAAACACAGGCTTCAGGCTGGTAAGAACCGATGCAGGAGTGCCCACAGGAAGGGTAAAAGAAATCTTTCCGGCAGAAGGATTCTCCTTGATCTGGTCGAAAGGAAAAGCCTCGTTGTCGGCAGCAGCAAATCCAAACGAGGCGAAGTAAGCCTGCTGGTAAACCTTCTTCGCGTTTTCTTTACTGTTGCAGCCTGCAAGCACCAAGCCTGCAAAGGCAAGCACAAAAAACAATGACTTTTTCATAACTGAACTAATTTTGATATTTGGATATAATTATCTGTCTTAAGCTTTTGCTGTAATTACTGTTATCCGGACCAGGAAGACCGAGGACAAACGAATCGTCATCCACATTTTCAAGCCGTATGGTCACGGTATTGTTTTTCGACGGATCTATGTCATGAGGCAGCCATTTAATCCGAATCGGCAAATCTGTAAAACCAGGCATGAAGTTCAGCGCTCCGCCAGCAGTGGTAACAGTAAAATCCACCCCTTCTACAAGTCCGTCCCCGGGAGTGACCGAGAAAGAAACTATATTGGTTCGCGATGCCTGCGGTCCTGTATAATGCACATAGTACTCCGCATTCATGGTCCCGGCTTCATTAATCGTTATGGTTGAAGATTTGGACAGGTCGAAATAAAAGAAGAACGGCCCGTCATAAGTCTTGTATTCGTTTTTGCTGCAGCTCCCGAGCGACAGGAGAAGGGCAGCCGTCAAAAGGATCTTTTTCATTCCAGTTCCTGATTTGATGTCGGGTTGTTCTTTATATTCTCATTTGCATCCAGCTCTACATAGGGAATCTGGAGCACATAACGGTAATCGGGATAGGTAAAGTTCACCTCATCGTTTGAAACATCCTTATGCCAACGGGCAAGATCAAAGAAACGGTGGCCTTCGAAACAGAGTTCGCGCATTCGTTCTTCCTCAATCAAGGACAGAAGCCCGTCCGTGCCTGTCCAGCTGATAGAAACTGCATCGGCAGATACACCCCTCGCCCTTGCTTTCAGGGCTTTCAGGTCTTTTTCCGCCTGGCTTGTGTCCGAAAGCCTGCACGCAGCTTCGGCACGAATCAGATACTGTTCCGACACTCTCAGCAGGAAAGGGCTGGCAAATTTTTGTTCATCGGCCGCATCTTCATCGGTACAGTAATATTTCATGACAACATTCGGGTAACTCTTGCCGCCTTTTTCGTAAGAAAACAAATCTGTGCGCACATCATCGGCATCGGTAAACAGGGACGTCAACTTCGCCGACGGTCTTGCCACGGGACTTTCGTAATAGTAGTATTTACGCTGTGCACCGCTTTGCCCGAAACCATGCAAACGGAAGATAGCTTCTTCTCCGGCCACTCCGGCAGAAGTGTACATCGACGCATATTTTTCCCTTGGAGTAAGCCCCCTGGCCGAAATAACCTCACCGGCATAAGAAACGGCTTTGGAATTATCTCCCATATACAGATACACCCTTGCAAGCAAAGCCTTGGCAGCAAGCGAGTTTGCAATATAGCAGTCATTCGGTGCAGCCGTAAAATACTCCAGGGAAGTTTCAAGGTCTGATACCACCTGCGCGTAAACTTTCCGCACCGAAGATCGAGATATCTTTTCGGTAAGACTCTGAATATGATCAGCCACCGCTATTCCCTGATGAGAAGCATCGGGCTTGTAAGAGTAATTCTGACCATAAACCCGGCAGAGATCGAAATGGACCATGGCACGCATAAAATATGCCTGGCCTATCATGTCACGGATTGAGGAAGCGTCCCCCGGGTTCTCTTTAAGCAGGATGGGGGCGTAATATAGCACTTCGTTGCAGTTGTTGATAACGTTGTATCCATATTTCCAGATGTATCCGACGGCCGTGGATTCATCTGCCGAAGTAGTTTCGAAAGTGTGAAACCTGAACCACGGACTCGAATTGTCGGCGAAGGAAACTTCGTCCGAAGCCGACTCGCAGTAAAGGGCAAAGTAAGTATCGTAGAACGACCATGCGGCATTGTAAATGCCATTCATGGCCGGAGGCAGTGCGTCCACTTCCGAAAAATAATTGTCGATGGTGCTCTTGCCGATGTTATTCACGTTGAGAAAGTCGCACGCGGATAAGACGAACGCAGCAAACAGGTATATGAAAATCTTTCTCATGGCTTAGAAACTTATATCGGCCGACAATGTAAACGTGCGGGCAACAGGATATCCGTATTTCATGGTCTTGTAGGAATTGAACCCCTTCTTCTGGTCCGGAGTGAACAGATAGAGGTTATCACCTACAAGTGAGATGCTCAGACCTTTCAGACGGGCTTTGTCCAAAAGTTTGTGGGGGAAATTATACGAGAGGGCCACGTTCGAAAGAGTAAAACTCGTCTTATCGTAAAGGAAACGGGTAGAACTCATTGCAGACTTTGTGGAGGTCTGGGACACCTTGGGGAAAGCGCTCTGCTGCCCCGGAGTTGTCCAACGATAATAATAAAGTTCCACGGCCTGATTTTCATCCGTTATCGCATAACCGTCTTTCATATAGTTCAGGGCATATCCTGCAAGAGCATATCCGCCGATCGTGTAGTTGATCTGGAAAGACAATTGCCAGTTGCCCATGGAGAAGGTGTTGGTAAGTCCTCCAAGACAGACAGGCGAAGAATTCTTGTCTTTGTTCACAACCCTGTTGTCGGTGCTGTAGGTTTTGGTGATATTTCCGTTCAGGTCGTACCACATGGGCATTCCGTCCGAAGGATCCACTCCCGCCCATCGCACCAGATAGAAGGTACCGGAATCGTAACCTTCTTTCCAGATGGTATTTCCAAAACTTCTGGAGGCGCCATTGTACATCTTTAAAATCTTATTTTTGTTATGGGCGATGTTGAAATTAGTCCTCCACCGGAAATTTTTATGGCTGATATTGTAAGAGGTCAACGACATTTCCACACCACGGTCTTCCAGACTGCCGAAATTGCCATAGACGCTGTTTTCCGTGATCGTGCGGGATACGTACATTTTGCTGATGAGGTCGTCGGTACGGTTGTGGTAGAACTCAAGTTCCACATCTGCAATCCTGTCGATCTCGACACGGACCCCGGAATTGAAGATATGTTTCGATTCCCACGACAGCCCTGGATTCGGCACTGCCGACACCACTGCGCCCATAGCCCCGCGATAAGAATAGCTGGAGGAGTAGGCATAAGTTCCATAGGCGGAAGAGGCATCCACCTTGGCATTCCCCGCAGTGCCGTAAGATGCTTTCAGTTTGAGCATTTTGATGCGGTCGATATTCCAGAATTTCTCTCGGTGGATGTTCCATGATGCCCCGGCAGACCAGTAGGTTTGCCAGCGAGAGTAACGCCCAAAAGAGGAATTGCCGTCACGCCTTGCATTCAGCGACATATAATATCTGGAATCATACGAAAGCGACATGCGTCCGAAGTACGACATGGAGCGGCTTTCGGTGCTGTTGGAAGTGCTGTACTGGCTCACATAAGTTGCATAGGCAATCTCCTGTATGCGGTCGTTGGTAAATCCGGATCCGGACACCGACTGGGTCTTGTTTCCCTGATGGTGAAGTTCCAGTCCGCCATACAGGCCGAATTTGAACTTTCCGAAACTATTGTCGAAATTGAGAATATTGGAGTTGTTCCAGGAGAGATAGCTGGCATCGGCCCGCGACGAATAACCGGAAGGTTTGTTGTCGCTGTCCAACCCGTCCAGAGTGTAGCGGGAATCGTAGCGGTCTTCGTGCGAATGCTGATAGTTGACACCGAAAAGGCTCCGCACAGAGAAGCCCCAGCCTATTATCCAGTTGAAAGTCAGGTTTGCGACACTCACCACGGAGCGCTGCGTGTTGATGTTCAGTTCACGGGTAGGAAGTTCATTCGCCCAGAACTTGCGCATCACCCAGCCCCCTGTGGCATCGTCTCCCGCCGTGCTGTCCCAGAGTTTATTGTACAGACGGAAGGAATATCCGTCCAACAGGTAAGGTTCATACACCGGAAGGGTGTAAACGTATGATTTGCCGAGAGGGAAAATGTCGTTTATGTTAAAACTTCCCCTCATGTTCAGAGTCAGATCGGCTCCTTTCCATAAAGAAAAGTCTTGCTTGGAGTGAACTTCAAAACGCTGCTGTCTGTCGGACTGTACTATGCCTTCATTTTTATAGTATGACATCGATACATCGTTCGAAATATCCTTGCTGCCGCCACGGATTCCAACCCTGGCGTTGAATTCGTTGCCGGTTCCGAGGAACACCTTCGCCCAGTCGGTAGAGGTAGTGCTGTAAGAATTGTAGTCGTTATCCTGCAATGGGAAAGCATTCAGGGAATATCCGGCATTTTGCCAGGCTTCCTTTGCAACTACCATATACTGCTGCGCGTTCATCGTCCTGAACATGGTGCTGTAGTCAGGAGTAGAAACTCCGTAACGGACAGAAGCATACACCGAAGTCGGCTGGCCCTTTCCTCCGGACTTGGTTGTAACGAGAATGACACCGTTAGACCCATTGGCACCATAGATCGTTACCTGATCGGCATCTTTCAGCACAGTAATGCTTTCAATATCATCGGGATCAAGGTAAGACAAGGGTGATACCGTATAAGACATGCCAGGCATCTGGTTGGTGGTGCCTCCGGTATATACCGGGACTCCGTCGATTATCCACATGGGTTCATTCGATGCGCTCAGCGACCCGTCTCCACGCACCCTTATCTGAAAGCGTGTGCGGGTAGATCCGGCCACATCGGTATTTGGTTCTATCGCAAGGCCGGGAACCAGGCCCTGAAGGAGATTGTCCACCCTGCCTTTGGGTCTGTCTTTCAGGACATCCGAATTAACCTGAAATGCACTGCCGGTAAGATCTTCACGCCGCTGTCGCGTTCCATAAGCTCCAACGATGATGGAGCCTTCCAACTGATTGTCCAGTTTCATCACCACGCGGATGTCATTATCTTTCGGGGCGACGACAACTTTCTGCTCCTCCATTCCGATGAAAGAGAAAGTGAGTGTGACCGGTGAAGATGCGCTTACGCGTATGGAGAAAGCACCGTCGGCATCGGTCACCACCGCCTGGCGGTTAGCATTATTGAAGACTCCGGCTCCTGCAAGGGGAAGGTTGTCGCCATCCAACACAACCCCTTTGAGCACCCTGGTGCTTTCAGCGCATAGGTGGGGAGGTGGAAAAGACAACAATGCGACCACAAGGGCCGCAGTCGTAATGAAGTTTCGGACTATAGAATGCATATGTTGGCTAACTAACTATGCAAATATAACATTTTATTTACACATGCAACCATGTATAAATCAACGCTCTGTGCTTAATAAAACAAGTATTTTAACGCTTTCTGCTTTTAAATCCTAAGCGACACGTCAAATAAGCTTATAATCTTTCCAAACGGTGCCGGTGCTCCCGGTCCTACAACTTTTGACCGACCGGGAGCAAAAAAGGCCTAAAAATTAGCTGGTTCGTATTAGCTTGATCCGTGGAAATTATCTATATTTGTAAACATGATAACCGAAAAACGCATCGACGGCGCAATCCGGCGCCTTTTCAGCGAAATCACGTTCCCTGACGAACCGGCCGGGCTCTATGATCCACTTAGGTACATGATAAGCATCGGTGGCAAACGCATCCGACCCCGGCTCTGCCTTACAGCATGGGCGATGTTCAAAGACAGGATTACCCCGCGGCTGCTCGATGTCGCCGCCGCACTGGAAGTGTTCCACACTTTTACCCTGCTTCACGACGACATCATGGACCGCTCTCCCCTGAGGCGCGGCCAGGCCACGGTCTGGAAAAAGTGGAATGAGGACACCGCCATTCTCTCTGGCGACGTGATGCAGATTGATGCCTACAAACGCATTGCAAAGGCCCCATCCGACAAACTGGAGGCAGTGCTTGGTTTGTTCTCAAAAACCGCTGCAGAAGTGTGCGAAGGACAGCAGTTCGATATGGAATTCGAAAGTTTGAGTGAAGTCTCGATGGATGATTATTGTAAGATGATCGGCCTCAAGACCGCCGTACTTCTCGCCTGTTCGGCAAAAATGGGAGCAGTGCTCGCCGGTGCTACAGAAAAGCAGAGCCAGGCTTTGTACGATTATGGATACAAACTCGGGATGGCTTTCCAGGTGGCGGATGATTATTTGGATGCTTTCGGCGACGAAAAAGTGTTCGGCAAGCCCATAGGAGGAGACATTGTTAACTGCAAAAAGAGCTGGCTCACCGTCCGCAGTTGCGAAAAGCTGACAGGAAGATCCAAAGCCGCTTTCCTGAAGCGTTTCAACGAAGTGGTGCCGGAAGAGGAAAACAAGTGTAAGATTGCAGATATCAAGAAGATATATATTGACAACGGGGTTGATGAGGATGCGCGCGCCGAGGTGCGGCGCTTCACGCAGGAAGCGCTGGAGGCTGCAGGCCGGCTGCGGCTGAATGCCGTGCGCGCCGAGGCGCTGCGACGTTTTGCAGAGAATCTGGTGGGTCGCGCAAAATAATGGAAGCGTTTGAAGCAACCGTCATAAAAAACGCCGGCAGCCACTATCTGCTGAGCAGGCTTCCGCAGTGGAAACCTTTCCCTGCCGTGCTTCGTGGCAAGGTCCGCTTGCAACGCTCCACAATCACAAACCCCATAGCTGTGGGTGACAGGGTCAGATACTCGATTGCAGCAGAGAACAAAGCTATTATTACTG
>CACXHM010000043.1 GCA_902767465.1 uncultured Bacteroidia bacterium | reverse complement strand
TTAAGCAACGGAAGGTCATAAAGCGTGGAGGAGTTGAATACAACACGGGCATTTTTTTCATAAGGGAAAATATTCGTGGTTTCCCCACGCCGCACGCTGGGCCAGCGAAGGATGTTTTCCTCGGGACTGATGCCACGCACACGGTTGTCACGCACAATCCGTCGAAGCAGCCTCTTGTCGGTCGTAGAGCCGTGTACCTTGGTTCCTCCCGGAAGGGCAGAAAGGGCTGAAATATAAACATTATAAATCCTGCATCTGTCAACATTCGGGGTTAGTGCAGGGTTGAGAGCATGAATGCCTTCCATAAAGAGCATGTCATTCTCTTCAAGTTTCATGCGTCGGCTTTCATCAAAGATGGTCCTGCCCTCTTTGAAATTGAATTTTGGGATAATCACCTCTTTGCCTTCCATGAGATCATTCAGGTTCTCATTCAGCAATTTCACATTCATAGCACCAAGGGATTCAAAATCATATTCTCCATTTTTATCCTTAGGCGTATGCTCACGATCCACAAAGTAGTTGTCAAGTTCTATCACCTTGGGGTTGAGACCGAGCACGGCACACTGCTGGGCAATGCGAAGGGAACTGCTGGTTTTTCCGCTGGAAGACGGTCCTGACATCATGACGATACGGGTCTTTTTCTTGTGCCAGAAAATCTGATTGGCAATCTCGGCATATTTACGTTCCTGTCTGGCTTCACAAAGGTTGATCAGCCTCACCGCCTGGCCGTCTGCAAGGACATTGTTCAACTTCTCAATGGTGTCGATTCCGACTGCGGAGCACCAATCCGCATACTCACGGCGAGCCGCCTCAATTTTACTGATAGGGTTTGTCATAACACTGGTTTCAAATATGGCCCGGTGACCGATTTCGGGTCTGCAGCCACTTGTTCCGGGGTGCCCTTCGCAACAATCATGCCTCCTTTGCGGCCCCCGTCAGGGCCCATATCTATTAGATAGTCGACGCACTTGAGCACGTCCAGATTATGTTCGATAATTATAATTGTATTTCCTTGGTCTGCAAGTTGTTCCAATACATTCAAGAGAGTTTTTATATCGGCCGAATGCAAGCCTGTAGTGGGCTCGTCCAACACATAGACCGTGTTTCCGGTGCTCTTGCGGAAAAGTTCCGAAGCCAGTTTCATGCGTTGGCTTTCCCCTCCGGAAAGAGTGACGGAACTCTGCCCCAGCCTGACATATCCGAGCCCCACGTCCACAAGGGCCCTAAGCTTTGGAGCTATCTTGGGATGCTTTGAAAAGAATTCATAAGCCTCGCTGATGCTCATTTCCAGCACATCGTTGATATTCTTCCCTTTATAGTGAACCGCAAGGGTATCTTCTTTATATCGTTTCCCTCCGCAAACCTCGCAGGGTACCATCACGCTGGGGAGGAAATTCATCTCTATGAACTTGATTCCGGCACCGTTGCACTCTTCGCAGCGGCCGCCGGGCACATTGAAGGAAAAACGTCCCGCCTTGAAGCCGCGAACCTTGGCATCGGGGGTATCTTCGAATAGAAGGCGGATGTCGTCGAACACTCCGGTGAACGTGGCAGGATTGCTCCTGGGGGTGCGTCCGATAGGGCTCTGGTCCACTTCTATAATTTTGTCGATGTACTGCAGGCCTTCGATGTCCCTGTACGGAAGAGGTTTATCAAGGGAACGATAGAACTTTTTCTTGAGTATGGGAACAAGGGTTTCGTTGATGAGGCTGCTTTTGCCGCTGCCGCTCACTCCGGCAACTCCGATGATGCACCCCAACGGAAATTCCACATCAATATCTTTCAGATTGTTGCCGGAAGCACCTTTGAGTATCAATTTCTTTCCACTCCCCCTCCGTCTCCTGTCAGGCACGGGGATTTCCTCTTTTCCGGACAGATAATTCAAGGTAACCGACGGATGGATTATCCCCTTCGGGAGTTCGCCCTTCGGGCTCACCCCACCATCCCTGCGGGACGGTCCCCCCGCTATCGAACCGCGGGTTTTACGTCCCTCAGCGGGAAATCCATCCGTCGGTCCATTGTAAACTATACAACCACCTTCCTCGCCGGCCCCGGGACCGACATCCACCAACCAGTCGGCGGCACGCATGGTAGCCTCGTCGTGTTCTACTACCAGCACGGTATTGCCCTCATCACGAAGTTCCTTGAGGGAGTTGATCAGTTTTATATTGTCGCGCTGATGGAGCCCGATTGAGGGCTCATCCAGAATATAAATCACATTCACGAGCCTGGATCCTATCTGGGTGGCAAGACGGATGCGCTGCCCTTCTCCACCGGAAAGAGTTCCGGTAGCCCGGTCGAGCGACAGATACTCCAGCCCCACATCCATCAGGAACGACACCCTGTCGCAAAGTTCCTTAAGTATGTCGCGGGCTATGGTTCCGGCCCTGTGCGAAAGCTTATTCGGGAGGGTTTCCAACCACGCATGCAGTTCACTGATTTCCATTGCGGATACTTCGGCAATGGTTTTTCCGTCAATCTTGAAGCAGTTCGTCTCCTCGCGAAGCCGGGTGCCATGGCAGACCGGGCACACAACTTTGTCTTCGATGTGGTCCACTATTCCGGGCCAGTTCACCATCTGGCTCAAATTCCCCTCCCCTACCCGGAAGAACTCGTCCGACCCGTATATAAGCAGGCTCACCACCTCATCGGGCAGGGCCGCAATGGGGTCGTGGAGCGAGAAATTATATTTACGCGCAATGGCCCTTACAAGCTCGAAACGCTTGTTTTCGCGGACCTTCCCGAGCGGCACGATTCCGCCTTCCGCAATGCTTTTTTCAGGATCCGGAATGATAGTGTCGATGTTTACATCCACCACGGTGCCAAGACCCTTGCAGTGAGGGCAATATCCTTCCGGAGAATTGAACGAAAAGGTATGTGGTGCCGGCTCCTGCAGCGACAGTCCTGTCTGCGGATCCACCAGATGTTTGGAATAATGGTGCAGTTCCCCGCTTTCGTAATCGAGAATCGCAAGGGATCCCTTTCCCATGCCAAGCGCCGTCATTACAGAGTTTCGCACCCGCTTGGTATCCCCGTCCCCAGGCTTAAGTTTGTCTATGACAAGTTCGATGAAATGCCCTTTATACCTGTCCAGAGCCTCAACATCGTTCAGATTACGAACCTCCGAATCTATCCGCACCTGAGAATAGCCCTTCCTGCGAAGCGAATCGAACAGTTCGCGGTAATGGCCCTTCCTCCCTCTCACCAGAGGCGCGAGCAGCAGGCATTTCCGCCCGGCGTACTCCCTCATTATAAGGTCGACTATCTGCTCATCGGTGTATCGCACCATTTCCGCTCCCGTCACCGGAGAATAGGCGGTGGAAGCCCTTGCGTAGAGAAGTCTCAGGAAATCAGATATTTCCGTAATGGTACCCACCGTAGACCGTGGATTATTGCCGGTGGTTTTCTGCTCTATGGCTATGATGGGGCTCAGTCCCTCGATGCTTTCCACCTCGGGTTTGTCGAGTATCCCCATAAAATGCTTTGCATAAGGAGAGAGGGTGTTCAGATAGCGCCGTTGTCCTTCAGCATAAATTGTATCGAACGCCAGGGAGCTTTTACCGCTGCCGCTCAGTCCCGTGATCACCGTGAATTTCCCACGCGGAATGTCCACGTTTACATTCTTCAGGTTATGGGCCTTTGCACCGCGTATCTT
>CACXHM010000042.1 GCA_902767465.1 uncultured Bacteroidia bacterium | reverse complement strand
GCACCGGTCTCATCGAATATAGCCTGAAGTTCATCCAGGTCCTCCTGGGGAATCGCCCGGAGGGCTCCCGTCCCCTGTCGGCCATAATTGGCACCGAGCCTGGAGTAAACATCTTCTTGATTGTTCAGCACCCACTCGAACACCGGTCCCGATTCGGGATGATCTTCATATTTATATGTGGAAGGATGAACACAATAGCCGAGTTTAAGCACATTGCCGGTCAGCACCTTGGTGAGAGGATAGAGCTGGCGGCCTTTTTCCGATTCGGTGAAGTATCCGAGTTTGGTGGAAAGGTTGCGCAGAGCCATTACGACCAGTCCGGCCCCGTTCCCCCTCGGGCAACGGGTGACACATGACATGCATTCTCCGCAATACCAGATTGTTTCGCTTTTGAGAAGCGCAAGGATTTCATCATCATCTTTGCGCTGGACCGTATCTACGATCTTGCGCGGGTCATATTTATAGAATTCCGCTGCAGGGCATATAGCTGTGCAGGTACCGCAGTTGATGCATGTTTTCATGCCCTCCTTGAAGCGGTAATCGGTTTTGAGTTCTTCGTACAGTTTTCCCATTAAGATGCTAAGATAAACATTTTTTCTTATATTTGGGATATGAATGTACTGACCGCCATCCTGCTCGCGCTCTTTTACTGCATCGCCCCGGCAGGAGTCTTGTGGCTTTGTCGCAAAGTTAAGATAATCGGCAAGATAGGCCCTATCCTGATGCTCTATTTCATTGGTGCAATAATCGCCAACATCGGAGTGCTCCCAAAAGGGGATGTCACGCTCAAAGTGCAGAACCTCCTGTCCAACGCCATGGTGCCACTGGCCATCCCACTGATGCTCTTCAGTTTCACTTTCCGAAAAAGCGAAACCCGCGACCAGCTCATTGCGATGATCACAGGTCTGCTTGCGGTCATCATAGCGGTAGTGGCCGGATATCCGATATTCGGATCGCACATCCCGGATGCCCCAAAAGTTGCCGGCATGTACACCGCATGCCTCACAGGGGGCACGGTTAACATGGCCGCCGTGAGCAAGATGCTGGGTGTTGAAGGACAGCAGTATGCACTGCTGAACACATACGACATGATGGTATCGTTCACCTACCTTGTGTTCATCATGGCAATAGGCATACGCCTTGCCCGCAGATGGCTTCCGGTCAAAACCCTTGACGGGTACGACGCTGAGGCCGTCCGGGAAGGAATGGAGGATGCGTCCAGAAATCCATACAAGGGGATGTTTTCAGCAAGAGGGGTGTCGCATCTTGTCCGGCTGCTGGCAGTCACTCTCGTTGTCGTAGGACTAAGTGCCGGAATCGGTGCGGGGCTTTCAAAACTTATCCCGGGCACTTTCATGATGTTCTTTATCCTCGCTATCACAACCATCAGCATCGCGGTTTCATTCTGGAATCCGGTACACAAACTGGAATATGGCTATGATTGCGGGATGTACTTCATCTACATTTTCAGTATCGTAGTGGCCTCTATGGCTGATGTGCGCGCCCTTGATTTTAGCGGAGCAATCTGGATAATCGGTTTCCTGTTCTTCATGGAGGTAGTATCCCTTTCCCTGCAACTGCTCTCCGCAAGATTTTTCAACGTCGATGCCGACACGGCAGTGATTGCATCGGTAACATACATCAATTCCCCGCCTTTCGTACCAATGATTGCCGCTTCCATGCGCAACAGCCGCGTGCTTATGCCTGGACTCAGCATTGGCATCATCGGTTACGCCGTAGGGAACTATCTCGGAGTTCTTATCTGCACATTGCTCAGCTGATGCGACCGGTTTACGGGAAAGACAGGCTATACGATTTTCTCCTTCCTTATGTGAACTGGAGTTTTCGCCGCGTGTTCCGCAGTTTACGCTACGAAGGATGCGAAAACATCCCTGCCGACGGATCTGTCATCTTCTCCCCCAACCATGTGAATACCCTCCTGGATGCACTCGCAGTGCTTGCAATGATGCAAGGGAGGCCGGTGGTCTTCGCGGCAAGGGCAGACATTTTCAGGAAGAAGAGCCTGGCGGCCATCCTCAACTTCCTGAGGATTCTTCCGATCAACAGGATGAGGGACGGGATAGACTCGCTCGCCGGCAATGAAGACACTTTTCGGCAGGCGGTCCGCTCCCTGAAAAAGGGCCTCCCCTTCTGCATCTTCCCCGAAGGAAGGCACAGCCAGGAAGAGGGACTGCTGCCGCTTCGCAAGGGCATAGCGAGGATAGCGCTGAAAGCATCGGAAGAGATTCCCGGTCCCATCTACATCGTCCCCGTTGGACTGACATATAAAGATTATATCCGCTTCCATACCTCCCTGGAGGTTCACGTTGGAGAGGCCATACGCATTACTCCTGACAACGGCACTACGGATAACAGCGCTGTGCCTGAAGTCTATAAAGCCCGCAAGTCGAGGTTGCTGTTAAACGACCTTGCATCCAGAATGAAAAATCTGATAAACCAGCCATTGCAAAAAGACGCTGATAATACCCTCAGCTTGCTGCTTATACCTCTCGTCCCGGTAGCGGGAGTGCTTCTTATTCCGGCATTCTCGTTAATATCCTTCATAAAAGGCAGGATTGCCGACAAGGCATTCATGAATTCAATCCGCTACGTTATCTGCTACCTGATAAACCCGGTTGTCATCTTTTTCATCGCCATTACACTGTTCTTTTTCAGTGCAATTCCATTGTGGCTCGCCCTGCTCCTGCCGGTGGCAAGCGTTTTCGCACCGGAAATCTGGTATGGTGTCAGGAATATTTGACATTTTTTAAAAAAATCCCTATATTTGCGGCGTCAAAGGAAAGATGCTCGAGTGGCTGAAGAGGCGCGTCTGGAAAGCGCGTGGCCGCCCAAAGCGGCTCCAGGGTTCGAATCCCTGTCTT
>CACXHM010000041.1 GCA_902767465.1 uncultured Bacteroidia bacterium | reverse complement strand
GAGAACTTGTTGGGGCTGCAGATGCCGGGTGGTACGGAAATACAAATCCATATCCTTTTGTTAACACTACCCCTGCAGTGGATGGTACTTTTGCTGTAATTCCCGGACTTACGGGATATGGCGCTGTGAGTTGAGTAATGAATCACACATTTATCAACCCCTCCACGGATCAGCTCCGGCTCGAATGGGCCGGGGCTGTCCTTGCAGGGAGTTATGGCAGTGAAGGGGCAGCGGGAAGCGATCCGGAACAGAACGATTTGGGCTCATACTGATATGAAGACGATTGATATCCTGATCATTGCTGTTACAGCGACTGCGATTTGCTCATGCGGTGAACGCCACGATGTAACCGGCCCCGTGAAGCCTTCTCCGGAAGGAACAGTCCGCCTTAATGTGGTTGGCGGAGCATCAACCAAAACCGCCCTTACTCCCGATGGAAAGGTGTTCTGGGGGACGGGCGAAAAACTCGCGGTGCTCGAAAAGGCCGGAGGAACCACCAGGGTGTACGAGTCCGACGAGGGCGTGAGTGCCGATGGCGGTGCCTCCATGCGATTCGGCGTGACTCTCGATGCGTTGGGAGAAGACAGTTTTACTTACGATGCTGTCTATCCGTCCGCAGCAATGATTTCTTCCGGTGCGGTCTCATCTTCGTCGGTGACAGTGTCGCTTCCTGCAAAACAAACCCCCGCATCTTCGAGTTTCGACCCTTCGGCTGACATCCTGCTTGCAAAAACGCAGACGACTGCTTCGCAACCATCGGAACTTGCCGTGCGGTTCAAGCGCCCGGTTTCTATCGGAAGCCTTCTTCTGCAGGGCATACCCACGGGAGAAATGCTCTACGGCCTCACACTCTCTTTCAGCAAGGGTGGCAGCCTTGTAAATGTTGCGGGACAGACCACCTTTGACCTTCCTAAAGATGGGCATACGTTCTCTTACGGCAGCGACAGCACGCTGGAGTTTGACTGCGTGAATGTAAAGGATAACGGCTGGAAGACAGGGGTCGAGGACTATGATTATCATGACCTCTTCGAAGGGGCCCTTGTGGAGGGACAGACTTATACTCCGACGGCATCCGGCGTGGGAGTACCTGGAAGGATTTATTTCACCTGCTGGCCTTTCGAACTCGGCTCGGGCGACAGTTTTACCATAACTGCATTGACGGGGAGCAAGCTCTATTCCCGCACGGTAACCATTCCTTCCGGCCGCACTTTTATCTTTACTGAAGGGGATGTTTCGCTATTTACCGTGGATATGTCGTCCGCAACCGTAACCGCACTCCCAGAAATGATTACTGCAGCTTCCTTTGGCGCAGCTTCATCTGCGGTGAAGACAGATGCCCTGCCGGTGAGCAGCTATGATGCCGCAACGCGCACATGGACGGTGCTGCATGTCTCAGATTTTTCGCTCCTTTCCGACAGTTATACTCTTTCGGAACATGTCACCATGCAGTCGTCCACTTCTGGAGATACCCGCACCATCATTTGCAATCGTGCAGGCGTAGAGGCGACCTACCGGGTGGTACTTGCCGATTATGTGACTCCGGACGACTCATTCCGTCCTTCGGGCTCATGGACTCTTCGTTGGAACGATGAGTTCGAAGGCGACGACTGGGACCGCGTGACCTATGTGCGTTCCGAACCCTCCGGCTCGTATGCTTCGGTACATCATGACCGCACCCGAGAAGACCTCGTGACCATGTCGGACGGTGCCGTGCACATTTGGGCGAAGTCCGGAACGAACGGAGAGGCGCAGACTACTAGCACCCGCAACGGCAATACTGTGAACTGCCCCGTGCTTGACGGCTACGTGACGGGAGGCATCAGGCAGAACTATTGGGATCTCTGGCGCACTGAATCTCAAGATGAACACACTTATATACGTTCTTCCGAGGCGGGAAGCGCATGGCGTCTCGACGCCCGGGTGAAGATGGGCAAGGCGAACGGCTTCTGGCCCGCCGTGTGGCTGATTCCCTACAGGATGACACGCAATCCGCACGGGGGCGAGATAGACCT
>CACXHM010000040.1 GCA_902767465.1 uncultured Bacteroidia bacterium | reverse complement strand
TATATGCTGGACAGCCTGTTCACCGAACGGCTGGAAGCCGGAGACATACTTCCGCTTGGAGATCAGGGAAGACATGTTTTGGTGGAAACGAGTTGCTGGACACCTCCAATGGACCTGATGGGAATTTTGGAAAGGATACGCACCGCCGGTTATTTCCCCGTACTTGCACATCCGGAAAGGTATTTTTATATGGGACGGGGAGACTATAAGAAACTCCGCGAAAATGAGGTCATCATGCAACTGAACCTTCCGTCGCTTGGAGGAGCGTATGGTTCAGAAGTTAAACGTAAGGCAAAATGGCTGCTCCGTCACGGTTTCTATACGATTGCCGGATCGGATCTCCACAGAGAAAGGATGATAGACATGATCCTGAGCTACAAGCACCCCCGCAGGGTGCTGCCGCTCATGCAATACCAGCTTTAACAAGCCTTTGCCTGGCCTCTATTTCCCAAGTACGCAGGCTGTCTTTGTATAGATTGTTGGCATTTACTTTCGCTACATCAAGTCCATGGTCCGAATTGTCGTCCCAACGGCGGCAATTGTAAATAACATCATAGATGCGGCCAATACGATATTCGCGGCACATCCTGAGGCCGACAGCGTAGTCTTCACCGTATTTCGTCACCGGGAAATTTATATTCCTGAGAACAGGCACAAAAAAGCCCCGCGGCGCACCGAGACCATTGACCCTGAGAGCATTGTTGCGTCCGTTGTCCCATGTCCACTCTTTATGGTCTATGACACCTGGAGGAACAGTGTTCATGTCGAAATCGGTTATCCTGTAAGTACCTACAACCATGGCACAATTCTGTTCGTAGAAAGCATCCACAAATTTTTGGACCGTGTGGCAGTCGCTGTAAACATCATCGGAATCAAGTTGCAGGGCGAAACGCCCGCATTCAGGATGGTGGATTGCAGCGTTCCAGTTTCCGCCGATAGCATGATATGTTCTGTCCTGCGGAATAAAAATGAGCCTTTCATCCGGGAGGAAGCTTTTGATCACATCCACTGTGCCGTCGGTAGAGTTATCATCCACGACAATGACGTTGAACTTGAAGGAACACTCCTGATTCAGGGCGCTGCGGATAGCATCTGCAATGGTACGCACGCGATTCTTGCACGGAATCACGACCGACGCTTCGCAATCGAAATTCCCGATTGAGAGATCTACGTCCTTGAACACCGGGGGCAGCCAGGCTCCAATGGCTTTCAGATGCCCGGTGCAGACCTTTTCCATCTCAATCTGCACTTCACGGTTGCGCGGATTCACGTAATCGAAAAGTTTCTCTCCCGAATCACGATTGTCGGAATCTTCCTCATAATAAAGGAATTCTCCTATATGAAGGATCCGGCCCATCCTGGAGGCACGCAGACGAAGGTCATAAAGTGCAGCAAAGCAGTACTCGGTACCCTCCGCTTCGGCAACTGCACGCTTCAGTACGGATGTCCTGTACAACTGAACTCCCCCGAAGTCGAAGTCATCCCTGACAGAACCGGTCTGATAATCGATGACCGGCTCCGGAGCATCCCCGTTAAAATGGTCGGCATATACCATTGCAGCACCGGTGTCATCTGCAATCTGAACCATTCTTTCCAGCCCGTAGTGAACGAAACGGAGCATACTCGCACGCCGTGTGTATATCAAGGTATAATCGGTATCGGCCGCTTCGCTGATTTGCCTGATTTCCAACGAAGAGAATGCCGAGGGACGGAAAACTCTGACTCTTTCCATATATTTTTGTATATTCGTACAAATTTAACAACACACACGCAAATAACCAATAGCGAAATGAGCAAATTCATCCTTGCCCTCGATCAGGGCACAAGTTCTTCACGGGCAATTGTTTTCGATCACGAAGGAAGAGTATGTTCCACAGCCCAGATGGAGTTTACCCAGCATTTTCCCCACCCCGGATATGTAGAACACGACCCGATGGAAATATGGTCGTCAGAAGCTGCGGTGATTGCAGAGGCCATCTCCAAGATCGGCATAGGTGGCAAGGACATTGCCGCTATCGGCATCACCAACCAAAGGGAGACAACCATAGTTTGGGATGCAGAAACAGGGAAACCGGTTTACAATGCGATAGTGTGGCAGGACAGGCGCACGGCCGCCTTCTGTGATGAACTCAAAGCCAAAGGACTGACCGGCTTGATCCGCGAAAAAACGGGTTTAATTATAGATGCTTATTTTTCGGGTACCAAAATAAAATGGATACTAGACAATGTTCCGGGAGCACGCGAGCGGGCGGAGTCCGGGAAGCTTCGTTTCGGAACCGTTGACAGCTGGCTGGTGTGGCAGCTTACCAAAGGAGAAACGCATGTGACTGATGTAACCAACGCCTCGCGCACAATGCTGTTCAACATCCACACTCTGAAATGGGACGATGAACTCCTCGCCCTGCTGGGCATCCCTGCTTCCATGCTTCCGACCGTAAAGTCTTCTTCCGAGGTTTACGCCTGCACCAAAACCACCATCTTCGCACACGAAGTGCCGATAGCAGGCATTGCGGGTGACCAGCAGGCAGCTCTTTTCGGACAAATGTGCACAGTGCCCGGATCTGTAAAAAACACCTACGGTACCGGATGCTTTCTTCTCATGAACACGGGCGAAAAGCCCATCCTGTCCAAGAACCGACTGCTCACCACAATTGCATGGAAAATAGGAGACAAAGTCAATTATGCACTTGAAGGTTCCATTTTTGTGGGAGGATCCGTAGTGCAGTGGCTGCGTGACAGCATGGGCATAATTAAAAGTTCTTCCGAGGTGGAAGCGCTTGCGGCATCTGTCAGCGATAACGGCGGCGTGTACTTCGTGCCTGCACTCACCGGAATGGGAGCTCCATACTGGGATCAGGATGCCCGTGGCACAATTTGCGGCATCACCCGGGGAACTACTGCCGCCCATATTGCACGCGCAGCACTCGAGGGAATAGCATTCCAGACCATGGACATCGTGCGTGCCATGGAGAAAGACGCCGGCGTGAGCCTTACCGAACTGAAGGTTGACGGAGGTGCATCCCGAAACAACCTTCTGATGCAGTTCCAGGCAGACGTACTCGGAGCAGCAGTTATCCGCCCTCAGGTCACCGAAACCACGGCTATAGGTGCAGCCTACCTTGCAGGGCTTGCAGTAGGATTCTGGGCTTCACCCGATGATATTCGCAGCCAATGGAAGGCAGAACGCAGGTTCGATCCTTCGCAAGAGGATGTTTCTGCGCTCAAGGCCGGATGGGCCGATGCTGTTTCAAGGACAATAAAAACAAATTAAATATGATCCAGTACATTTTTGAATTTATCGGCACGCTGCTTCTCGTGCTTCTTGGAGACGGCGTATGTGCTGCATGTTCCCTTAATAAAAGTAAAGCGCAAGGCGCCGGTTGGGTGGTAATCACACTCGGTTGGGGTTTCGCAGTGATGGTCGGTGTTTTTGTTGCAGGACCTGTTTCCGGAGCCCATCTGAATCCGGCGGTAACCCTGGGACTGGCCCTTGCAGGGTCGTTTGCATGGGCTTCCGTACCGGGATATATCATTGCACAAATGCTCGGAGGATTTGCAGGTGCATGTTTGGTGTGGTCTTTCTACCGCGACCACTACGCAGCCACCGCTGACAAACCGGACACGATCCTTGGCACTTTTTGCACCATGCCGGCTATCGACAACAAACTGCGCAACTTCTGGTGCGAAATAGTTGCGACCTGCGTCCTGGTCTTCTTGATCCTTGCATTGGGGACACACGGCAATGCCTTCGCCATCGGCGGATCGGCAGCCTCTACCGGATCTCTCGGAGCATTCCCCGTCACATGTGTAATCATGTCGTTGGGCATGTCACTCGGTGGGACAACAGGATATGCACTCAATCCGGCCCGAGACCTCAGTCCCCGTCTGGCACACGCCATACTGCCAATTGCAGGAAAGCGCAACAGCGGCTGGGCTTACTCATGGGTACCAGTCTGCGGCCCTCTGCTTGGCGCCGCCGCAGCCGCTGGTTTGTATCTGCTTGTATTCTAGGGATTTGATAGTTTTATCTCTGGTGCATTTTCACCAGAGATAAACATGGCAAATAGTTGAAAAACAAGGACCTACGAATCAGTACACAAAAAAGGAGAGACCGGCTATTATTTAGTCGGTCTCTCCTTTTTGTGGGCGCAGACGGATTCGAACCGCCGACCCCCTGCTTGTAAGGCAGGTGCTCTGAACCAGCTGAGCTATGCGCCCTTAAAGCGGGTGCAAATATAAAAGAAAAAAACGAACCGCCCAAATTTTTCAAGCCTTTCGACGAAACTTTCTAAAACGAAGTTTAAGCACTCCCCAGAATGCCTCGCCAAAAATACTGCCGGACATCTTGGAAGTACCTTCTTTACGGTTGACGAAAATGACCGGCACTTCCTTCAGCCGGAATCCGAGGCGGAGGGCAGTGTACTTCATTTCTATCTGAAATCCATATCCCCTCATCTGAACATTGTCCAGATCTATTGCCTCGAGGACCTTGCGAGAATAGCACACAAATCCTGCCGTGCTGTCAAAAAGTTTTACGCAAAGAACGGTGCGCACGAAAAGAGACGCGCAGTATGAAATCAAGATACGTCCGAGCGGCCAGTCAACCACACTGATTCCCTTGCAGTAGCGTGATCCTACCGCAAGGTCGGCTCCTTCCTCCTCGCAGGCTGCAAGCAGTCGCGGAAGGTCGGCTGGAGCATGTGAAAAGTCTGCATCCATCTCGAACACATAGTCATAAGCGTGTTCAAGAGCCCAGCGGAACCCCGTAATGTACGCGGTCCCAAGCCCGAGCTTGCCGCTTCTTTCGATCAGGAAAAGACTGTCCGGGAATTCACCCATCAAGCCCTTGACAACGCCCGCGGTTCCATCTGGAGAACCGTCATCGATAATCAGAATATGAAAACCGCCTTCGAGAGCGAAAACGGCCCGGATAATCTTTTCGACGTTTTCGATCTCGTTGTAAGTGGGTATTATGACCAGTTTGCGCTTCATAGAGCACAAAAATAAGAAAAAATCGGGAATCCCCTATCCCCTGCCCTGCGATTTGGGCATCGGAACAGCCGCAGCGTCAAGGAATCCCCTGTGCTTGAGCAGCCGCACATAGAGGCTGCCGCCGCTCAGCACGAACAGCGCACGTCCGGCGAAGGCCAGCGAATCGATCTTTCCGGAAGGCAGCGAAAGTATGGCGCGCACACGACCGTTGTGGTCGCAGACCTGAACGCCGGTAGCAGTTGCAACATACAGCAGCCCATCGGTATCGAAGGCAATCTGCCCGGGTTCACCGTGGATCCAATAAAACTCCTCTCCGTAGTTCCAGGCACCGTCGGCATCCTTCACGTACTGCCATATCCAGTTGCCACCCTTCACAGAACGGGCCAGAATGCGTCCGCCGGGGAACACCGCCTCCAGAGGATCGCCACCCTTGCGGGCGGACGCCTTGCTCTCCGTGCCCATTGCATCCACGGCAACGGCCTTCTTGCCGGAAGACAGCAGCACTGCATCATCGGAATAGGCCGCCAGAACCGCATCCGCACGCACATTCTCCCGAAGCAACTCCCAGTCGGTGTTCGGATCCAGTATCTCAGTAAGCATATTGTTGAGCGACTTGCCCTTCTTCACGCGGGCGGGATAGTCCTTCCACATCCAGCGCATTGCGTCCGGGAACACCAACGTTGCATCCATACCGCTGTGCTTCCCCCTGCCCCACTTGAAGTTCAGTTCGTAGCCGGCAAAATCCAGGGCGGATTCCATCAGCTGGTTCTGCTCCCACCAGGAACCGAACAAAGGATTCCAGGCATCGTTCATACCGTCCTGCAGGAAGATCCGCAGAGGCTTGGGCTCGGTCTTGCGCACAAGTGCAGGGTATTCGTTGCCGCCGCGCATCGCCACGTAGGTACCCACCGAAGTGAATACCCGCGAGAACAGGTCCGGACGGTTCCAGGCCGCGGTGAACGCCGCGATTCCGCCACTGCTGTTGCCTGCTATCATACGGTCGTTAGGATCCTTCGAAATCAGCACGGGACGGCCGTCAGGAGTCTTCATACCCTCCACCAGAGGCAGTATCTCGGTCTCCAGGAACGACGCCCATTTGCCGTCGCAGCGGTCGAACTCGTTGCTGCGGTTGTATCGAAGCGGCTTGCCGTCGGCATCCATTATGGCACCGGGCTCCACGAAGACGCCTATCATCATCGGCAGTTCGCCGCTACGGATCAGATTGTCGATCACTACGTCGGCATTGTAACGTATGCCGTCGGCGCAGAGGAACAGGCACGCCGGGGTCTTGCCGTCGTAAGCTTTCGGCACAAACACCTTGATGGTCCGGGATGTACCCGGATAAATCTTCGAATCCTCATACTTTTGTTCCAGCACCACACCTCTTTCCGATGCGGGCAGGGGTCTGTGTGCAGGATCTGTCGGAGCGGTTGCATTATTAACGTATGGTTGAGCCGAGGCAACGTGAATGCCCGCAAAAGGCAGGGCCATAACTATCAGCAGTAGTAATCTCTTCATAAGACGACAGTCATTAAAACGCTGAATGCGGTCAGCGTAAGGCCGATAAGACACTCGTAAGGAATCAGTTTCATACGTTCTCCGACGCCCATCCCGACGCAGCCGCCGGTTGCGTGGAAAAATGATCCGTGAGGGAGATGGTCCAGCACGGTGGCACCGGCATTCACCATCGAAGCGCCGGAAACCCCGGAGATGCCGGAAGAGAGTATTGCATCGGAGAAGGATGCCGAAGCGATGGTTGCACCGGCGGTGGTGGATGCGGTCGCAGCGCACATCAGCACACCGGCAAGAGGTGCCAGCAGCAGCGCTCCCCCGCTCCATCCGGCCAGGGCTCCCACCAGCACGTCCTTGATGGCCGAAGCCTTGATGATTCCGGCGATCGTGCCGGTGCCGACCAGCAGCACGGCCACGCCGGACATCTTGCCAAGACCGTATTCCAGACTCGCGAAGGTCTGCTTCCAACGACGTGTAGTTATGAGTCCGAAGATGCCTCCGGCGGGAAGTGCCACCAGCGGATCGATGACTATGCCGAGGAGCGGACGTAGCGCAAGCAGTGCCACGGAGAGCAGCGGCCCTGCAATGCTGGCAAGGAACGAGGGAAGATCCTTCCCGGAATCGTCCGCGGCGGCCGGAGCGTTTTTCTGCTTTTTCTCCGGAATCAGCGGGATGATCAGCAGCACAGTCACCAGCAGCCCGGCGATGGCAGGAAGCAGGTTCTGCAGCATAACGCTCTGCAGCGGCGCCCCGAAGTTCTCCGCGGCGATGATTGTATTCGGGTTCGGGGAGATGATGTTGCCGCACTTGCCACCTCCTATCATCGCCAGCAGCAGCTTGCTCTGGCGGGCGTCGAGCCGGCTGCCTATCATCAGGGCGATGGGAGCGATGGTGATAACCGCCACGTCGATGAAGACGCCAATAGCCGTAAGTATCATTGCAGATACAGCCAGCGCCAGATAGATGCGCCGTTCACCCAGCCCCTTTACGATGGCGAGTGCGATTGATTCAGCCGCGCCGGTAACCACCAGCATTCCGGAAAGTACGCCGGCAGCAAGAATTCGAACAATCGCGGGAGTGATGTCCTTTACACCGGATATCATTTCAGATACTGTAGTCTGCATACCCCAGCCGGAGAGCAGTCCGCCCACCAGCGCCCCCAGGAAAAGCGAGAACACCGGCGGTATCTTGCGGATTATCAGCAATATGGCAACGAGTAAGCCGATCAGGGCGGCAACAGCACTGTTCATTCGAAATAAGAGTAAAGAGTATTGTAAATATTGTCAGATGCAACTTCGGGCAGCATCGCTTCCTCCAGCGGCATTCCTTCCGGAGTCACCTGCAGAATAGCCTTGAAGCCCATCCCGAGCAGGTCCGGCGAAGACTCTACCTTGCCTGCTATAAGCAGCGCCGGGACCCCGGCAGCCTTTGCACGGCGGAGTATTCCCGCAGCGGTTTTGCCCTTGGGGGTCTGGCTGTCGGCCTTGCCTTCACCGGTAATCACCAGCGAGGCTCCGGCGAGCAGCGAGTCGAAGCCCGCGGCATCCAGCACCATATCGATGCCGCTGCGAAGCTTTGCCCCCAGGAAGGCGTGGAAAGCCCCTCCGAGCCCTCCGGCAGCACCGGCACCTGGCATATCAGCAATGTCAACGCCAAGGCTGGAACGCACCAGCGCGGCAAAGGAAGCCATCCCCGCTTCGAGCTCTGCAACCTGGGCCACCGTAGCCCCCTTCTGTGGAGCGAATACGGCGGAAGCGCCTTCCGGTCCGCAAAACGGAGTATCTACGTCGCAGGCAACCGTAAAGGATGCTTCCCGAAGCGCCGGCAGCATAGCGGAAAGATCGATGCGGGCTATATCCGCAAGAGAGCCTCCGCAGGGTTCAATAGCCGCGCCATCGGAATCCAGAAAACGCACGCCGAGCGCGGCCAGCATACCGGTGCCTCCGTCGTTGGTAGCGCTGCCGCCGATGCCTACAAGAAAGCGCCGGCATCCGCTAAGCAAAGCATCGGCTATCATCTCTCCCGTACCGAAAGTGCTCGTAATCAGAGGGTTGCGTTCTTCCTTGCGGAGCAGGGGCAGGCCGCTGGCGGCAGCCATCTCGATAATTGCAGTATCGCCCGCAATACCGTACGAAACCTCGATCTGACGCCCCAGCGGGTCGTGCACGCTGCAACTCACAAACGAACCTCCGAGGGATTGCGTCAGCGCCACGCTGGTG
>CACXHM010000039.1 GCA_902767465.1 uncultured Bacteroidia bacterium | reverse complement strand
TTCTGACGGCGGCATGACTGCCCGCCCGGGACGATTCCCCCGCGGCATGGCTGCGGTTGCCGATTACATCCATTCCAAGGGCCTCAAGGCCGGAATTTATTCCGATGCCGGTGCTTCGACCTGCGCAAACCTGAACCGAGGCGACCGTTTCGGCGAGGGAGCCGGCCTGTTCGGGCACGAAGTGCAGGATATCGACCGGTATTTCAATGAATGGGGATACGATTTTATCAAGATCGATTTCTGCGGAGGACTTGCCCCCGGCCTGGATCCGCAGCAGCGTTACCGCCGCATCCGCGAGGTGATAGACAGCATTGCCACAAAGGATGTTGAGTTCAACCTGTGCCGCTGGTATTTCCCGGGGGCATGGGCTGCCGAGGTGGCTGATTCGTGGCGCATCGCTCCGGATCTCTACGTGACATGGAAATCGGTGCGCGAGGCAATGGCCCGCAACATGTATCTGAGCGCTTACGCAGGTTCAGGCCACTATAACGATATGGACATGATGATAGTGGGATACGGTAACAAGCCGGCGGCCCAGAGGGGAGACGGATGCCTTCCTTTCAGCGAGGAAGAGGCTCACTTCGGGCTCTGGTGCATCATGTCTTCTCCCATTCTGCTGGGCTGCGACCTGAACTTCCTTCCGGAGGAGACGCTGAACCTGGTCACGAATCCGGAGCTTCTGGCCGTCAATCAGGATCCTCTCGGCCTGCAGGCACGGGTCGTCCGTCATGATGGCGCTACGTATGTGCTGGCAAAAGACCTGCTGAGTCCGCGCGGTCCGAAAAGAGCCGTTGCCCTCTACAACCCTGCCGATACTGCCGCCGTGGTTCGATTCTATTCGGGCGACATAGGTTACCGGGGCCGGGTCCGGGTGCGCGACCTTGTGCGCAGGGAAGACCTCGGGAGGTTCAGTCGCATGGAGATGACGCTCGCAGCGCACAGTGCGCGTATCCTTTCGACAGAAGGCAGCCGCAGGCCTCAAAAATGCTATGAAGCGGAATGGGGTTTCCTTCCGGCTTATAATGATATTTCCCCTGATGGGGCGAAATATGTTGAGGCGGAAGGCTTGCATTGCCGTGCAGGCGTGATCCGGCTCGGGGGCAGTTCGCAGAACCGTCTGGAATGGCGTGACATCCATGTCGGCAGGGGCGGAATGCACAATGTGCGCCTCGGGTATTCCTCAGCAAAGGAGTGTGAGGTGTATGTTGAATCCTGCGGGGTTCGCTGTAATGTTCATCTGAGCCCGGCCGAAAAGGGAATTGTGGATATCCGTCTCCCCATGAATAAAGGCTATAATACTATAATTGTCGGGAACGATACCGAGATGATTCCTGCAACCATTGACTGCATTTCACTTTGATAGAATGAGAATAATCTTTACCCTCCTGACATTTTTGCTTCTCCCGGTTTCTCTTTTGGCGAATCCGGGGGATATTGTCCTTGAAAATGATGATTACATCCTGACGCTCAGCGGCAACGGGTATGCAAGTTCCCTGCTCCTTAAGTCCAGCGGCGAGGAGTGCCTCGAGACCGGAGTGCGGCTTCCTCTGTGTTCGATATTGCAGAACCGCCCCTACGACAATGAAACCCAGTTGATACAGCCGGTGCGCCCTACAAGTTTTCCTTCGTGCGCCATCCGTCGTGACGGCAACACTCTGGAAGTTCGTTTCCATGGCACCTGTGATGTGGTGAAACTTGAGTTGGATGTACGTCCTCACTATATGGGATTCAAGGTTGTTGCGAGGGATTACGACCTCGCCGGCACCGTAGGGGTGAAGCGCAAGACCGAGATTGACGCCCTTACCTATCTGCAGCTTCCGGTAAAGAACCGTGACCGTTTCGGTGCCTGGATGGGGGTTTGCTGGGACGATGCCGCTGCGGTGTGCCTCCTGGCAACCGACATGCGCACGCGCATCGATGGAGACGAACCCACCCCCTGGCGAAGGCTGTACGCCACTTCCGAACAGAGAGTGGGACTCCTCGGCACCGGTTCGGCCCTTGTTGCGACTTCTACGGATAAGCTTTTTGACGCGGTTGCATGTGTAGAAGAAGATTTCGGCCTCCCTCGAGGCGTGGAGAGCCGGCGGCGCAGCGATTATTCCGATTCTTATTACGAGGTGCGTTGGGTGACTCCTGCGAACGTGGATGAGAATATCCGTTATGCCCGCGAAGGAGGTTTCCGTGCGATGGTGATCTATTATCCCGACTTCGCATGGACCTGCGGGCATTTCCTTTGGAACCAGTCATATCCTAACGGAATGGAAGACCTGAAGGCGGTGGTGTCCAGAATGAAGGAGGCCGGCATGAAAGTAGGCTTCCACATCCATTATAACAAGGTTTCGGTGGATGATCCTTACGTGAAGGACGGTGATCCCCGCCTTGCCGCGACATCATATTTTCTGTTGCCGTCGGACATCGGCGCCGAAGATTCGGAGATTCCATTCATCGGCGGCACTCAGTGCCTGCTTCCGGAACCCGGCCGCCGAATGATACAGATAGACAGAGAACTGATTCTCTATCAGGAAGTTAAGGATGGGCGTTTTGTTGGATGCAGGAGAGGTCTGCACGGCACCGTGCCGGCCGCCCATTCTGCCGGCACCCGCTTCATCCAGCCGGAAGTGGATGACTGGACCCGTTTCATCCGCATCGATCAGGAATCCGGCATTCAGGAAGAATTGTCCGACCGTCTTGCGGCGATCTACAATGAATGCGGGTTCGACTTCATTTATTTCGACGGAGCCGAAGATGTGCAGAATCCCTACTGGTATCAGGCAAGCAAGGCCCAGATGTCGGTGTATGACCGTCTCGTGAAGAAACCAATTTACAACGAGGCCGCCGTCAAAACCCATTTTGCCTGGCATCTGATTTCGCGTGCCAACGCCTTCGATCATTTTGCACCGGAGGATACCCGTACAGGCATGAAGACTTATATACTTCCCTGCGCCGCACTCATGGCCGACAACTTTTCTTCCATCGATTTCGGCTGGATGGACACCAGGTTCCCGGACGACAAAACCATTGGCATGCAGCCCGATATGTATGAGTATATCTGCAGCAAGGCGGCGGCTTGGAACAGTCCTGTCTCGCTGGTAGCGCATCTCGACCGCATGGCAAAGACTCCCCATAATTCCGACAATCTACGCGTCATGCGCGAGTGGGAGGAATTCAAACGCTCCGGCCGCATGACTTCCGAACAGAGGGATGCCCTGCGGGATCCCGAAAGGGAGTTCTTCCTCTTGAATGGTGAAATCATCGAGTATAAGCAGCTCACTCCCGACAGCAATAAGATTTCGCGTGCATTTGTCTTCGAACGTGGAGGCAGGGCGTGTGCGCTCGTTTGGAGCGTGGCTTCGAAAAAGGCTCCTGCCTTAAAACTCGGACGGCACCTTCGCCGCAGATATGCCCTGGGAGACCGTACCGTACTGGAAACGGATCTTTCCATGGACAAACTTTGCTCTATCCTGCTTGACCAACTTCCGAAATAACAATAAAACACATTATACCATGAAAAAGAATTGTTTCATTATCGTTCTTCTTTCGCTGATGGCTTTCGCTGCATGCGAAAAAACCGACCTTTCTCCCGTTGAGCAGCGCCTCGACGCCCTCGAAGGGGATGTGAAGAATATTAAAGAGCAGCTTGCTACGCTCGACAAACTCAACAAGGATATTGTGGCGCTTCAGGCGCTCAAGTCGTGCACTTATGTGTCTGGCACTTCGTTCAATGCCCAGACCGGAGTATGGACACTGAGCCTGTCGGACGGCACCGTCATAGATGTGAATGCCGCTTCTGGTTCCGGAAACGCTCCTGCCATTTCGATCGATGCTCAGGGCTTCTGGACCTTGAACGGTACTCGTATCATCGTGGACGGCAATCCCGTTTCGGCACTTGGACGTATCGGTGAAACCGGCCCTGCCGGTCCCGCTCCCGTGCTTGGTGTGGATTCTGAAGGTTACTGGACAGTTACCGTGAATGGCAGCACCTCCCGGGTTCTCGATGCCGACGGCAAACCTGTGAAAGCGGTACTGGAAGCCGGTGATTCTTATTTCTCCAATGTCAAGCTCGAAGGGGGCAGGATTACATTCACCATGAAGAATGGAGAAAGCATCACGCTTGCCGTGACCGCCGATCCCGTTGCTTTCAAATTCGAAATCAAGGATGCAGACGGAGTGGAGGCTTTCGAAGAAGAGGAATCGAAAGAATATGACGTTGTGGCCGAGAATGTGGCCGATGTCATGATAAGCGCTCCGGCGGGCTGGGTGGTATCTCTTACCGACACTCGTCTTAGTGTTACTGCACCCGTGGTTACCAAGTCTTTGAACGTCAGCACTGCCGACAGTCAGATCGTATTCTATGTGGTCTGCACCGACGGACGCAGCATCATCGTGCGCATGAATGTGACGGTGGGTCCTGCTCCTTACGACAAGAAGAGCCTTTATTCAACTTATCAGTATGGACTTCCGGTGATAATCGACGGTGTGGAATACACCAAGGCTGCGTATGGGGATGCAAAACTTCTGAGTACAGAAGATGCAGAAATCAATGCCGGTGCAAAAGTGTTCTTTGTTCCGGAGGGGGTGACAGGAGTCATTAAGGGTTCCGCTTCCGATGTGTTGGTTGTCGTTTCCGACAAGTCGGGCGTCCGTGCAAGGGTTGATATCGCCGGCAATGCAGGGGCAACTTCCATCGTGTTCAAGGGAATAGATCTGCGCTGGGCTGACTCTTATACCTCTACCCTGGCATGGAATGCGGGCGAAATGGAGTATCTGGGTTTTGTGGACTGCGCACTATATATGAAGAATTATCTTGTAAACCGCTCCACCCAGGGGCTTAAAAACTTCGTAGTAAAGGACAGCGACATTACCGTACTTTCTTCCAACAGTGCGGCATATTCTGTGCATAAAGCGATGATATGCTCTGCCGGCGACATGACCTATACGGGGAGCAAGATAGTGTTTACCAACAACATAATGACTTCCGACAGCGACGATTCCGCTGTGGAATGGAG
>CACXHM010000038.1 GCA_902767465.1 uncultured Bacteroidia bacterium | reverse complement strand
TTTCTGCCATATAAACCCCTTTTTCTTTTTAATTAGTCTTCAAATTCTGCTGCGAGAATACTGCGTACGTCCTCAACTGTTTCCATGTCGAGATCCGCCCTCTTGGCAAGGTCTTCAGGATCGATGGCAAGGACACTCTTTGCGGTATCGCAGCCAATGCTCTTAAGTTTGTCGATAACCCAACCGTCGATGGTGCGGCCATATTCCGGATTGGTGAATTCTTCGAGGGCAACATCGTCCTCGGCATCTTCGGCAACCTCGCCCTTGGGAGTTTCGCGCCACACCTCGATCTCGCGGCCAACCAGCATCCCTGCCAGCTGCACGTTCACACCACCGCGGCCGATACCCTTCTGCACCTCGTCGGGGAGCATGTAAACCTTAACCTTGTCATCGGGGCCTTCTCCCATGTCGATATTGGAAACGCGAGCAGGGGTAAGAGCCCTCTGGATGAGGAGTTTGGGATTGCTCGACCACTGCAGCACGTCGATGTTTTCGTTGCGCAGTTCACGAACGATGCCTATGACGCGGCCGCCCTTGACACCGATACATGCACCGATGGGATCGATGCGCTCGTCGTACGACTCCACAGCCACCTTTGCCCTCTCGCCAGGGACACGGACGACCTTCTTGATGGTGATGAGCCCGTCTGCAATCTCGGGAACCTCCATCTCAAAGAGACGTGCGAGGAAGTCGGGATCAACACGGGAAAGGGTGATGTAAGGAGTAGTGTTGTTGCGCATTTCCACCTTCTTGATGATGGCGCGAACGGTGTCGTTCTTCTTGAAACGCTCTCCAGGTATCTGCTCTTCCTTGGGGATATGTAGTTCATTGCCGTCTTCGTCGAGAAGCAGCACCTCGCGGCTCCATGTCTGGTAGATTTCTCCTGTGAACACCTCTCCCACCTTCTCGGAGTACTTTTTGAAAACGTTCGCTTTCTCGATGTCCATGATACGTCCCTGAAGGTTCTGGCGGATGTTCAGGATGCCGCGGCGTCCGAATGCGGACAGGGGCAGTTTCTTGGCATAGGTGTCGCCCACCTCGTAATCGTCGTCACCGCTGTCGGCACGGACCTCGTCGAGGGTCATCTCCGCTGCAGGATTCTCCACTTCTTCCACAATTTCGAAGTTCTGGTAGATCTCGCAGGTACCCTTGTCAACGTTTACGATCACGTCGAAGTTGTCGGCGGATCCGTAAGTCTTTGCAATCTGGGTAAGGAATACGTCCCTGAGAACGCCCATCATTATTGGACGGTCGATGTTTTTCTCCTCCTTGAAATCCTTGAAGGCATCAATCAGAGTTACTTTTTCTTCTTTGTTCATTACTGTATATCGTTTATTTGTTTTCCAACTACCTGTCTTCAGCCAAAAGGCTGTCAGCTTCTTCCGCACTGATGCCTTCTGAACCTACCGTGAGGGCATAATCTTCAATGTCGCGGTCGAAGGCCGCGAGCACAGCACGGTGCACCGCCTCACAGTCCTCGAGACTCACACCACCCTCCTTGCCGATGGTCACGTCAAAATTATTGTCATCATCCGCATCAATACGGACAAGTGTGCAGCCGCGCTCAGCGCAGGCCTTTTCCACTACGGGAAGTATTTCGTTCTTTTCCATTTTTGCAACAAAAAATAGAGGACCTTGCGGCCTCTATCTCTAACACGGGTACAAATTTAACTATTTTTGGCTAAAGAACAAATTTTTTAGCCACGATCTCAGCTTCAGCGTCATATTATTCTGCAGCCATTCAAGCCCTTCGACAGGATTGATGATTCTTGGACCGGACTGCCTTTTCTTTGACCAGAATGCCATTTCTTAGACCGAATTGCTGGTTCTTTGACCGGAATGCCATTTCTTAGACCGGATTGCTGGTTCTTTGACCAGAATGCCATTTCTTTAGCCAGAGTTACTGCCAGATCTGACTCTCCCGTGCACAAAAACCTCTTTTCCAGGCACGGGACACTCTGATTTTACCTCCCCGTGCTTAAAATGGCCCCTGAACAAGCACGGGCTCTGCATTGATGCTGAATAATAAGTCCGAGACGTCTTTGCCGTTTTCCATAACTCCTTGTCTAACAATACAATAATTCTAAACCATCGACGGAAATTGCCGAGGGTTTTTCATGTAAGCGTTGTGCTTCAGGCACATACATATAACACTCATAGCAACATATGTCAACATGATTCTGCAGCCTAGAAGCACGTATTGCGGCGGCACAGGCATCGAAGGACATGTTTTGATGCCCGGCTGGGTCAACACGGCCGGCATGCGATCAGGAGTTTGCCGACGGAACTGCCAATGCCGAAAATATGGACATTATGAGAACCGACACTTTTCCCAACAGCGGCCGACTCTTCTTTTGCGATCCGTTTTTTCTTTTTTGCACCGGAAGAAAGTTTTTCGCGAAGAGCATCGCTGCTCAAGGGAAGCCCCCTGGCAGAGACGTCGGCATCCGGCCATCCGGCGGCAAAATCCTTCATGGCCGAATTGCCAAATGGTGCAACTTCCAATATTGTGAACCATTTCCCTAAACTCTCAAGAACTGAGAACATTTTCTCCTTGTCCGGATTACTCCTCGTATGCGCATCGTCATTCTGGTCCTGACCGGAATTGTACGGTAAAACTCTATTATCCTTTAGACCTGGATCGCACGCCAACGTGCCGTTATCTATCAAGCTGGAATTGAAGGCTAACTCACCATCTACCCGCAGGTTGGGATTGCTTGCATGTGCGGCGCATCTACAGATATAAAGATGCGCGGACGGTCCCAGTTTTTCGAGCGCGAAACGTTCGCACAATAAATTGAATGCCCCGCTCTTGCTCAATGCCGGACCCGGCTGGAAAAGATATTCTCCAGGAGAAGGCGGTTCGTTTATATATTTTGGTGTAGCACCTTTCTCCATGTACCGGCGAAAACGAAAGTCTCCCACAACTATCTCCGGCTCCCCGACAAAACCAGGCACCATCAGAAGCAGGAGTTCTTTACACTCCCCCTCCGACTCTACAACATAAATCTCCCGCACATTATGAAACTCGTTGACCATCAGAGAGATATCTGCCATTGGCGAGAGCTTCAACAAAAACTTCGCACCATGTTCAAGAACTATATCCTGCAGCTTCAGAACATCGGGAGAACAGTCTTCCGGACGAAACACTTTGCGTCCCTGGGCCGAACGCCTGGCAGGATCGGCAAAAACAATATCCGGACGAAAAGATTCAAGCAGCAGAGGCAGGTTGTCGGAGTCGATGCAGAGATTGCTAAATTCCACATTTGAGCACCCGAGTCGGGGCAGATTTCGCTTCGCAGCTTCGAACAAAAGCGGATTCATTTCGTTGTACAGTACACGCGCAGCATTTTTCGAGAACTGCCAACAATCCACTCCAAGTCCTCCTGTCAGATCTGCAATCCTAAATCCCATACCACAGGTGCCCTCGTTTTTAACACTGCCGTCAGCAGAACTGACACTTTTCGGAGACGGCATGACAGGAACACTCGCCACGTCAGCAGAACTGCCACTTTTCAGAGACGGCATGACAGGGACACTCGCCACGTCGACAAGACACCCGCTTTTCGGAGACGGGCAGCAAAGGGCAGATACGGCCACTTCGGCCTTGAAACGTGCAGTTGCGGTGCTGCTGCATTGCTCGGCACTTAAGGCAATCGGGCACATGATTCCCGGATCGGCATACCATTCAGGCACTTTGGAGCGCAACTTTCGCCTGGCCGAGATGCACTCAGATGCAAGTGCGACATCTATTTCCGGCCAGCGGTCGCGATGCAGCACCAACTGTGCCGTATCGTCATTCTCATGTTCTGATATGAATTCTTCGAGAGTCATTCAGGTCTGCGAAAATACAAAAAATCCGCCAGCCTGCCACAACGGACCTTCCTTGAAAAGGGCCGAAACCCTGGAAGGTCCACAGGAAAAAGCTCGGACCTTCCTTGAAAAGGGCCAAAATCCTGGAAGGTCCTCAGGAAAAAGTCTGGACCTTCCTTAAAAAGGGCCGAAATCCTGGAAGGTCCTCAGGAAAAACCCTGGACCTTCCTTGAAAAGGACCGAAATCCTGGAAGGTCCACAGGAAAAAGCCTGGACCTTCCTTGAAAAGGGCCGAAACCCTGGAAGGTCCTCAGGAAAAAGTCCGGACCTTCCTTGAAAAGGGCCGAAATCCTGGAAGGTCCTCAGGAAAAACCCTGGACCTTCCTTGAAAAGGGCCGAAACCCTGGAAGGTCCTCAAGAGAGCTTAAGGATTCGATACTGCTTACGTGGAGCTACGCTTTTCGAGGAAACCGATCGTATGTAGGCAGAAGCCAGCAAATGGATTCCGGGCCCTCGTTGAAGAGGAGATCCATTATTGAGAGCCCCGGGACAAACCCGAACTTATCGCGAAAAACCTGCCAGTAGGGGTTCTCGAGGCCCAAATCCCGCATTATGGTATTTGGGCGTTTTGGATGAATGGCCGCACGGTAATCCTCACTATGACAGTTTAACTCTGCAGCCGTCAGGCAGTCATTCCTCCGCGCGGCAGTCATTTCGACAGGCCTTCCATATCCTTCCTCCGAACAGGAACCCGTATCAGCAGAAAGAACAGATCGGCATTGCTCTGATGTAGCCAACTTGTCACGGGCACTTCCAGATCCCTCCCCCGAACAGGAACCCGTATCAGCGGCATGGGCAGGTCGGCATTCCTCTGATGTAGCCGGCGACATGCCTGTAGTGCCAATGCCAGCAACAAAAGATTCTGTTTCCCAGATATCCGGCGCAATGCCTATCTTCGCGCAGAAGAAATCAATAAGACGACGGTCGAGTTCCCAAAGGGTTTCAGGATGCGAATCCAAAATGGCGAACAGCGGATCCCTATAATAGATAAAGAAGGGAGATGAACAATACGCAGATTCGATTGCACGCTCGGTCCTCAACACCCAAGGAGTAGAATAATCCACCCGTATTCTCTTGATGGGAAGCGAAAAAGTGCCGTTTTCATGCACCACGGGTACGTTCAGGTCCAATGGACCGTTGGCACTCAGAATCCTGCAACGGTTGCGCCAACTCTGCTTCTGGTAGTTTTCGCACGCTTCAAGCCATACAATAGAATCCCGCACACTCTGCACGCTATTAACAGAATACTTCGCCAATAAAGCGAAGTATTCTATAGGTGGAAAGTATGCTATCGAGAGCAGCACCCTACTCGATGATTACCTTTTCGCGGGAATCGTTGCTGCGGACTATGCCACGCTTGGAATTCCGAATAAAATTAAGTATTTCATCCTTTTCGGGAGCATCCGGGAAGCCCTGCTGGATACGTGCGCAGGCATCCGAGATATTGTATCCCTGGAAATAGAGGGTGTCGTAGATATCTTTGATGTTGCGGATAGTGTCGCTGTCAAATCCGCGGCGACGAAGTCCCACAAGGTTCACGCCCGCATAGCAAAGGGGCTCACGTCCGCAGAGGGCATAGGGAGGCACGTCTTTGTTGACTTTGCTTCCGCCGCCAACCATGGCATGCTTGCCGATATGCGAGAACTGATGCACCACCGTGCTGCCGCCGAGAATGGCCCAGTCATCCACATCCGTTTCACCTGCGATGCCCACGTAACTCACAAGGATGCAATGGCTTCCTACACGGCAATCATGGGCAACATGTACATAAGACATGATCAGGGTATGATCACCGATTGTTGTCACGCCCTTGCCACTCGCTTTTGTGCCGCGGTTGATGGTGGCACATTCGCGGATGGTTACATAATTTCCAATTTCCACATACGTAACCTCTCCGTCAAACTTGAGGTCCTGGGGAATAGCTCCAATGACAGCTCCGGGGAACACCTCGCAATGCTCGCCTATTTTTGAATAAGGAAAGATCGTTGCATGAGGATGGACCTTCGTGTAATCACCTATTTCAACATCTGCGTCAATGAAAGCGTACGGGCCCACTTCTACGTTCTCACCAAGTTTGGCAAGAGGGCTGACGCATGCAAGAGGATGAATTTTAGCCATGCTTATCGTATTGTTTTTAGAACGGCCGCAGCCGCTTTTGTATTAATGGAATGTCCTGGTTTGTAGGCACTGACATGAGCGCGTAAGAACCCTCCGGCCAGCCGGATATCTCCCATGAGATCCAATAGCTTATGACGTCCGCACTCATCAGGGAAATTCAGCACGAGATTGCTTAGATACCCCTCGGGGGTAACCTTCAGTCGCGGCTGATCGAAGAGTCTTGCCATGGCATCCAGCGTGTCGTCATCGACCGGATGCTCCACCACAACGATCGCGTTCTCAACGTCTCCTCCCTTCACAAGACCCTGGCTGGCAAGATATTGCACCTCGTGGAAAAAGCAGAATGTGCGGCAGATGCCGATTTCTTTAGCGTAATCCACGGTCTCATCCCAATGGGCAGACTGTACGCCAAGCACGCGGGAGCCGAAATCCACAGTGACATCGAAAGAGAGATGGTCGGCAGGCTCTATCCGAACCCATGACCCGGTATTATCGTATTTTATTTCAATGGGAGATGAAAGTTCTATATACCTCCTCTCCGCATCCTGTTCCTGAAGACCGTCTTCGGAAAAAGCAGCGACAAAAGCCTTTGCACTGCCGTCCAGAATGGGAATCTCGATTCCTTCAACCTTCACGATGGCATTGTCTATTCCCAATCCTGTAAAAGCGGACATCAGATGTTCTATTGTGGAAATACTGGCTTCTCCTTTGGATATGAGGGTGCAGCGGGCCGTGTTGGTCACATTTTCGGCAAGGGCCGGAATTTCGACTCCCAAGTCTGTGCGGACAAAAACAATGCCCGTACCGGGCTCTGCAGGACATATTTCAATGTGGGCATATGTGCCTGTATGCAGGCCTTTTCCCTCAAATGTATAGTTCTTTCTAAGGGTGCGTTGTTTCATACAATTTGCAAAGATAGCAATAATTTTCACATACACACAGCAGGTTACTCGCTCGCAGCCTGTTTAAACTTGGCATAGCTGCGCATGTACTGCATGTGCGGGATGGCAGGAGATCCAAGCAGCACCTGACCGCTCTTCCTGACCGGACCGGCGATGCCTGCCTGCGCACCTACTGTGGTATTGTCCGCAACCTTGATATGACCCATTACGCCAACCTGTCCTGCCAGAATGCAGTTTTTGCCGATAACGGCGGAACCAGCGATGCCGCACTGGGCTGCCAGCACCGTGTTGTCGCCGATCACGACATTATGGGCGATCTGGCAGAGATTGTCGATGCGTACGCCGTTTCCTATTATGGTGGATTCCATTTCCGCGCGGTCAACAGTGGTGCAAGCCCCTATTTCCACGTCGTTTCCTATCACTACATTGCCCAGATGCTCTATCTTCTTCCAGCTTCCGTCTGGCTGGGGAGCGTTTCCGAAGCCGTCGGAGCCGATGACGCAACCCGCATGCAGAATGACATTGTCGCCTATCTTCATGCCGGGATAAATCACCACACCCGGATAAATGATGCAGTGATGTCCGATGACTGTTCCGGCACCGATGGTCACATTTGCATGGATAATACCATAATCTCCTATCTTGCAATTCTTTTCAATGATAGTTCCGGCACCCACCGACACCTTCCTGCCAAGTTTGGCGCTGCAGGCAATATGGCAACTGAGAGCACGGTGGCGACGGTATTTCTTTCGCTGGTCGGAAACATATTTCAGAAGCTCCGCCACGGCACTGTAAGCATTCTCAACGCGGACCATGGTAGGTGAAACCGTTTCCTTCGGCTCAAAATCAGCATTCACCAGCAAGACGCTCGACTTGCTGGTGTAAACATACTGCTCGTATTTGGGATTGGCGTAAAAACTCAACGCCCCTTTCCTGCCATGCTCTATTTTTGCAAATGTGGTGATTTTTGCCTCGGGATCACCATCCACTGTTCCATTAAGAATATCGGCTAGTTGTTTTGCAGTTAATTCCATATTATTTTAGAATCTCCATCCAAGGGTGAGTACGGCATCGAACAGGGAATGTGCGGATTTGACGGAAGGTGAAACCATCTCATAGAAAACACCGCCGACATCGTTGCCAAGGTAATTGGAATAAGGTTTATACAGTTGGGTTGGAAGGGTTGTGCGCCGCAGTGCCAGGTCGGCATAGAAGGATCCGGATGAACTGTAGCCTGCACCCAGCGATATGGCATAAGTGCAATCGGTAGAATATTTTGCGCTTCCGGAAACCAGGCGATAGGTACCTTTTTCGTATTCATTGAAGTACCTGTCGTAGTCTGCCGCATAAACCGTATAACCGTCAGTGTCTGTGTAATGACGCTCGGGATTGGTCGTATAGGTAAGTCCGGCCCTGAGCGCAATGCTGGGGATCACCTTCACTTCAGCTCCGATGCGAAGGCTGTGCTGGACTCCGCAGAAAAGCTTGTTAAGACGGTTTACCACCAGGAAAGGATCATCATAAGTATAGAAATCTTCATTGTAGGCCTGGCTGAATTTCATGATGCTGAAGTCGGTTAGTTCATAGTCAACGCTGAACATGCCGGATCGGCCGAAAGTGTATGCAACGCCGAAATTGGCGCTGTAGGGAGAACGGTAATTGTATTCGCTCTCCATGACATCCGAACCCGAATTGCCGCTCTGGGTGGCATCTACGAACGAAACCGTTTCATCTATATACCATTTCTCATGTACAGAGTATGCGGTCGGTGTCTGGAATGCAGCACCCAGGCGGATACCGTCGGCGGGAAGCCATATTACGCCGAGTTTGGCATTTACACCCGAAATGTCGGCTGTATAGTTATATTTATAAGTTGAGCCGGCATAGAAAGTATCAGCCCCTTTTACATATGCCGAAGCCGAAGGTTTCCAGTATTCGGGTGTAACCGGGAAGTCATTGGTATCCAAGGCCCTTTCTGCAAAATATTCCGAATATTTGTAGTTGATAAGGGGAACGTTCAGGTTCACTCCTACAAAGAGCCTGTCATCGACGTTCATGCCATAGTTGAACACCATGTCGTTCTTGCTTCCAAGCGTTGTGGTTCCAATATTCTGACGGAGCCACCCGAGCACTTCATAGCTGTATTCGGAGCCGTTCAGCGTCACCGTTTCGGCAGAGCCATAGTATGTACCCGCATCACTGTTATAATTGATGAGGCCGGCATCGTATGCACAAAGTGAATTGAAACCATACCCGGCTTCGAACATGTTCTTGTCGGCAAGTATTGTACCGGGCATGTCGCCTGCGGCCGATGCGAAGGCCCCGGTGATAGATGTATGCCCTTCGTCTCCAACAGCGGAGATCTTGTTCGTGAAGGTCTGGCTGCGGTTGACCATGAAACCGAAGTTCCACCCCTTGACACCGTGATACTGACCGGTGTCGAAATACATGTTAAGTCCGATGTTGGGAACCGTCATCCGGGTTTTGTTTTCGGAAAAAGACCCGGTGTACAGAGGTGATTCATCGTAAGAATCATAAGATGCCGCAAAGGACGACACTGACGAAGAAGTGGTGAATCCTGTTGAAAACGCAAACTGGGAAAAAGCTGATACCGCCCCTCCGGCAGGGTTGATGGCGATCGTCCCGAGGTCTCCTCCTATTGCAGTAACGGCATTTCCCATCGCAAGGGTGCGCGCCGTTCCGTAATAGTGATTCTGCCCGAAGGTGATGGCATCTCCCATGGTCTGGGCCGATACGCTTCCCGCAAGGAAGGCGATGGCCGGGATTACAGTTAATATTCTTTTCATAACTCTCAATTCATTTAAATAAACAGGCTACCTTCCGCTACGGCCTCCACCGCCTCCACTGCTGTGACTGCTGCCGCCACCGCTGCTGTGGCTTCCACCTCCTCCGCCATAGGAACCGCTGCTGCGGGCCCCGCCTCCGGTGTAACTTCCGCTGCTGCGCGAATAGGAAGAGGACGAAGAGCTGCTGCGGCTGTAGCTTGTGCCGCCGCTGCGGGAAGCGGACGAGGATGATGAACTGCTGCGGCTGTAACTTGTGCCGCCGCTGCGGGAGTACCCGGATCCGGACCTGGAAGTTGAAGAAGATCCTGACACACCGCTGCGGGTAGAAGCTCCGCCGCGATAAACCAAAGATCCGCTTCTCGAACCGGAATACGAACCCACACTGCCCATCCCGCGGCTATTCACATTGTTGCCGCCCTTGAGCGCAGAACGGGTGGTTCCTGAATAATGATAATTGTTGTCACGCCAGACGCTGTGCCAGCCGCCCCAATAAGGGGAATAATAAGGACCGTACCATGGATCGTACCATCCCCAGTATCCGCCATACCAGCCTCCGTACCACGGACTGTACCAGGGGTCGTACCATGAACTGTACCAAGGACCATACCAGGAACTGTACCAGGGACTGTACCAAGGGTCGTACCAGCCGCCCCAACCATAGCGCCAGCCGCCATACCAGCCATGACGCCATCCTCCGTACCAGCCGAAATGAGGACTGTAGAAATCATCATAGACAACAACCAGGGTATCACGCCTGCCCTGATTGTTCTGTTCGCGACGTATCTGCTCGGCAGCAAGACGCTGGAAATCTTCTTCACTGAGAGGCTCCACCTTCTGCATATCCTTGTCGAAGCCTTTATAGTAAATGCCATCCTGGAAACGCTGTGAAGAAGCATATTGCCCGTTCACACCGCAGGACACAGCGAGCAGTGCCATCGCCACCATCAGTGTCAGTCTTCTTGCCATAATCCAATCTCCTTTAAAATTTGTATATTTGCACCGTCTAAAAGACGGACGGCATTAGTTCCGTTTATTAATAGATGCAAATATCGAAAAAAAGCGCTGATTTTTCTAAAGTTTTTTATGGCAAAAGAAATTACACCCCGACAGGAGAATTATTCACAGTGGTATAACGACATAGTGGTAAAGGCAGACCTTGCCGAACAGTCGGCAGTGCGCGGCTGCATGGTCATCAAACCATACGGCTACGCAATATGGGAAAAAATGCAGTCTGTCCTGGACAAGGCATTCAAGGAAACAGGTGTGCAGAACGCATATTTCCCCCTGTTCATCCCCAAATCTTTCTTCAGCCGCGAGGCAGAGCACGTGGCAGGAGTCGCAAAGGAATGTGCGGTGGTTACCCATCACCGTCTCATGAACAACCCCGACGGAAAGGGAGTGGTAGTGGATCCCGATGCGAAACTTGAAGAAGAGCTCATCGTCCGCCCTACTTCCGAAACTATCATCTGGAGCGTTGACAAGAACTGGATCAAATCCTGGAGGGACCTGCCCATACTCTGCAACCAGTGGTGCAACGTGGTAAGGTGGGAGATGCGCACAAGGCCGTTCCTCCGCACCGCGGAATTCCTGTGGCAGGAGGGGCACACCGCCCATGCCACCGCGGAAGAGGCGGAGGCAAAGGCAAAGCAGATGGTGGAAGTGTATGCTAAATTTGCCAGGGAGACCATGGCGCTGCCGGTAATAGTGGGACACAAGAGCCCCAACGAACGCTTTGCCGGTGCCCTCGACACCCTCACCATCGAAGCCATGATGCAGGACGGAAAGGCCCTCCAGGCCGGCACGTCCCACTTCCTCGGGCAGAATTTCGCCAAGAGCTTCGACGTGCAGTTTGCCGACAAAGATGGTGGCCTGCAGTACGTATGGGCCACTTCCTGGGGTGTCAGCACCCGCTTGATGGGAGCCCTCATCATGGCCCACAGCGACGACAACGGACTCGTTCTGCCTCCGGTGCTCGCCCCCATCCAGGTTGTCATGGTGCCTATCTACAAGACCGACGAGGAGCGTTCGGCCGTGCTCGGACAGTTCGAAACAATAAAGAAAGCCCTTGAAGCTAAAGGCATCAGCGTCAAGATTGATGACCGCGACACACTTCGTCCCGGTTTCAAGTTCGCCGAATGGGAGGTAAAGGGAGTTCCGGTGCGTGTTGCCCTCGGAGCCCGCGACCTTGCAGCCGGCACCGTGGAAGTGGCCCGCCGCGATACCCTCGAGAAAGAGACCGTCAGCCTCGAAGGTGTGGATGCATTTATAGAGGACATACTCGCGAAGGTGCAGAAGAACATCTACGACAAAGCGCTCGCTTTCCGGAATTCTCACATCCGCAAATGCGATGACTGGGAGGAGTTCAAGACTGAAATCCAGAAGGGCGGATTCCTGCTCTGCCACTGGGACGGCACTACTGAAACCGAACAGGCCATAAAGGACGAAACCAAGGCTACCATCCGCTGCATTCCTGTTGACAGCTGCGTTTGCGAAGAAGAAGGACGCGACATTTATTCAGGGAAGCCTTCATCCCGCAGGGTTGTTTTTGCAATAGCATATTAATCAAATAGATATGAAAAAAATTATACTTTCTCTTGCCGCACTCACCACGCTGGGCATAGCGGCTTATTCCCAAGAAGACGTACAAAAGGCCGCGGCCGATGCAGCAGCAGCCATTGCCGAGGCACCTCAGGAAGAGGTCGCCCAGCCCAAGCCCGTCTATTGGACAAAATCTCTCATGACAAATCTCAACTTTGCACAGACGGCCCTATGGAACTGGGCATCCGGCGGTGCCAACAATTACACCATGACAGGTTATGTTGATGCCAATGCCAACTATGCAAAGGGCAAGATGCTGTGGAACAACCGCCTGCAGATTGACTATGGTTTCCTTTATTCCAAGGACAAACCTATCCTGCAGAAAGTTAAGGACCGCATCTATTTTGAATCGAAATGGGGTTTGGAGACTCCCATCCAGCATTTGAGCTATTCGGCAAACTTCGACTTCAAGACACAGATCGACAACAACTACACCTACGGCACCCCCTCAGTTCCCAATCCTTCGGTTGCCGACTGGAAAGCGGCCCGAACCCTCAAGAGCGGTCTGTTCTCCCCTGCCTACGCCTCTCTCGGTCTCGGTCTCCTGTGGACTCCCTGGGCATGGTTCTCACTCAACGTTGCTCCTGTTACCGGAGGTTTTGTCATAGTTGACAATCCCGAACTTCGCAAGGCATACGGAATGGAACTGGAAGATGACGGGGTCACATACAAGAGTTCCCGTTTCGAACTTGGTGCGCAGGTCAAGGCCGATGCCAACTTTACCATCAACGACAACCTCAAGTACACCACACAGCTCGTCCTATTCTCCAACTATCTCAAGAATCCGCAGAATCTCCGCGTAAACTGGGACAACAAAGTGTTCTGGAAGATGGCCAAGTTCTTCACCATGACCTTCTCTACCAACCTTATCTACGATGACACCATCATCATCACCAATGAAGATCATCCGGCCGGTTTCCGCACCATCCAGTTCAAGGAATTCTTTGAAATAGGATTCTCCTACACCATCAAGAGCAAGAAGTGATGAAGGTGCTGCTTGCACTCAGCGGCGGCATCGACTCGATGTATATGGCCGAAAGGGCTCCCGAACTTTTTCCGGGGGCCTCTTTCGCTGTTGCCCACTGCAATTTCGGTCTCAGAGGCGAGGAATCCGACGGGGATGAAGCCTTTGTGCGGGACTGGTGCGGGCAAAAATCGATACCAATTTTTGTAAAACGTTTTGACACCGCAGACTTCGCAAAGTCCGGGGGACTGAGCATTGAAATGGCTGCCCGCGAACTTCGGTATCGCTGGTTCGAAGAACTATGTGCGCAAAACGGATTCGACTGCGTCGCCATCGCTCACAACGCCGACGACAATGCCGAGACATTCTTTATAAACTTACTCCGTTCCACCGGTACCAAAGGCCTTAGAGGAATGGGAAACCGCGGAAGAATAGTGCGTCCGATTCTGCGGATCCCCCGTTCCGACATCCGCAAGTGGATGGCAGAGCGGGGCCTGCGGTGGCGCGAAGACAGTACCAACACATCTTCCGCTTACAAGCGCAACAGACTGCGTGCCGAAGTGATACCCGTGCTCAAGGAAATGAACCCATCCTTTCTGGACGCCATGCAGAGAACGATGGATCATATTTGTCAGGTGGATGATGTGGCCAATGATTATTTTTTGAGCGTCCGGGATTCAGTATGCAGGGATGGAGTGGTTTCGGTCAAGAATCTGCTCGCTCTCAAACATCCGCGCTATGTATTGTTCCGCCTGGTGGAGCCGGCAGGGCTCACCGAAACGGCACTCGATAATTTATGGGAATTGCTGACATCCGGAAGGCATCTCGCAGGAAAGGTATTTGAAGGACGCCATGGAGTGGTTACCGGCAAAGCCGGATGGAAACTTGTTATCTCTCACAAATAGACATTTTTTGCAATATGGCAAACAAACCGTCCATCCCCAAGGGAATGCGGGATTTCTCGCAACAGGAAACAGCTGAACGCAATTATATTTTTGATACCATCAAAAGCGTATTCCGCACCTTCGGATATGCTCAGATAGAGACGCCTTCGATGGAGAATCTCTCCACATTACTCGGCAAGTACGGAGATGAAGGGGACAAACTGCTCTTCCGGGTGCTGAATTCCGGAGACCCTTTCACCGGAACGGATTTCGAGTCATTCCGCGGGGAAGACGGCGCATTCAACGCTCCCCTGCTTTCCAAGCACCTTTGTGACAAAGGGCTGCGCTACGACCTCACCGTGCCTTTCGCCCGTTATGTGGTGCAGCATCAAAACGAAATTTCATTCCCGTTCAAACGCTTTCAGATCCAGCCGGTGTGGAGGGCGGACCGTCCGCAGAAGGGACGTTATCGCGAATTCTACCAGTGCGACGTCGATGTCATCGGGTCCCGATCCCAGCTGAATGAACTGGAACTGGTGCAGATAGTAGACAAGGTGTTCGCACTGCTTGACGTGAGGGTGGCATTGAAAATCAACAACCGCAAAGTGCTCACCGGCCTTGCCGAAATCTGTGGAGCTCCCGACAAGGTTGTGGACATTACCGTTGCCATTGACAAACTCGACAAGGTGGGGCTCGACGCAGTTAAGGAGGAAATGTCCGGCAAAGGCCTTTCCGATTCTGCAGTCGCGGTCGTGGAACAGATCCTTGCACTGAGCGGGACGGTTCAGGAAAAGATTGCCGCCATGCGGGCCCTGTTCGGAGGGGCATCCGCCTCGGGAATCAGTTCACAGACAGGACTTGCCGGGCTGGATGAGCTTGAAGAACTTTTTACACTGATAGACGCAGCAGGGGTTGCGGTGAGCACCGATCTCGACCTTTCCCTTGCCCGCGGGCTCAACTATTACACATGTGCCATCTTCGAAGTCAAGGCCCTCGACTGGCAGATAGGCAGCATATGCGGTGGCGGACGTTACGATAATCTCACCGGCATATTCGGCCTCCCCGACATGTCAGGAGTGGGCATTTCCTTTGGAGCCGACCGTATCTACGACGTGCTGAAAGGTCTGGACAAATTCCCTGCCGGGCTTCGGTCAACCACCACTTTGCTGTTTGCGAATATGGGCGAAGCTGAGGTGCGCTATGTTCTGCCTGTGGCTGCTGCGCTTCGTGCTGAAGGGGTTGCAGTCGAAATATATCCCGAAAGCAGCAAACTCAAAAAACAGTTTGACTACGCCGACCGCAAGTCCATCCCTTTCCTCTCAATTACAGGGGCCGATGAAGCAGCGGCAGGAACAGTGCAGATAAAGAACCTTGCTACAGGGGAGCAAAAAATATTTGACAAAACGGATATCGCTGGAATAAAAGCCCTGTTACAATTATAAGAATCATGGCAATTTCCAGAAGAACTTTTTGTAAAATCGGCCTTGCCGCAGGAGTTGCAGCAAGCGGAATTCTTGATCCGGTCCCAGCGGGAGCTTTCCCGAGAAAGAACAAAAAATCCTTGCATAAGGCAAAAAGAGTCTTGATCATAGCTTTCGACGGTATCCGTCCGGACGGTCTCCGGCAGGCTCATACACCAAATATTGACGCACTTATAGCCCGAGGGGCCGCTTCAATGACCACTCGCGACGTCATGCCATCGATGACATTGCCCAATTTTACCAGCATCCTTACAGGGTCGGGACCGGAGATTCACGGGGTAAACGGGAACAAATGGACCCTCGACACTGCAAAACTCCCTCCGGTGGAGGCCGATGCGGACGGCTATTTCCCCTCTGTTTTCAAGGTGTTGAAAGATAATGTTCCGGGAATCAAGACAGCATTTTACTGGAACTGGAAACAGCTCATTGTTCCTTACAACCAAAAATTCCTGGATGATACCCTTTTTGCCTCCAAAGACGAGTATCTTCCTCTCTACGAAAGAGCCGGCAAGTTCATGGAAGAGAACGCGGACAATCCGTGGTTCATGTTCCTTTATACAGTACATACCGACCATGCCGGACACAAGTATGAATGGATGTCACCGGAATATATCAAATCCATTGAAGAAGGCGACGAACAAGTGGGGTGGCTGTTCGAACGGATGAAGGAGCAGGGCATCCTGGAAGATACCCACATTTTCTTTGTAACCGACCACGGCGGGATAGGACACGGCCATGGAGGAGTAAGCGTAGAGGAAATGATAGTGCCGTGGGTGATTGCAGGGCCTGGAATAAAACAGGGATTCAGCATAACTGAAGCCAACAATACGGTGAATACGGCCACTACAGTCCTGAAACTGTTCGGAGTAGATCAGCCACTCAGCTGGACAGGAGAAGTCCCGGACTCGATCTTCAAATAAATAGTCGGGCAAAAATCATAAAATACGAAAAACACCCGTTCCTTTACGAAAAAAGGTCCATGATCAGGGAGTGGTGGCGAACGTATCCTTGACCGTTATGTTGCCGAAGGCTGTTGACGGAAATAGTCATCGCGTAATGACCATTAGGATTTTGGATTTAAAAAAAATCTTACTACCTTTGCAGTCCAATACCGCGGGGTAGAGCAGTCGGTAGCTCGTCGGGCTCATAACCCGGAGGTCGCAGGTTCGAGTCCTGCCCCCGCT
>CACXHM010000037.1 GCA_902767465.1 uncultured Bacteroidia bacterium | reverse complement strand
TCTGTTACGACGGGCGTAAGGTTACCCCTACCTGCGCTTTCCGCAGCGGGATGCCCTGTCCTGTCCGGACTTTCCTCCCTTGCGGGCGGCAGATCGTCCGACCTTTTAGTTCTGCAAAATTAACAAAAAAGGAGTATATTTGCGATACAAAGATGAGAAAGGGTTCGAAATATCTTTTATGCGCTTTGTTTGCCCTGTTGACAGTCTCCTGCAAGGCTGGGGGGCCAAAACGTTACACGGCGGAAGTTCTGGCCGAATATAATCATGATCCGAAAGCATATACGCAAGGACTTTTTTTTTACGACGGAACTCTGTTCGAAAGCACCGGTCAATATGGTGAATCATCCATAAGAAAAGTGGATCTGACTACCGGAAGGATTTCCCGAAGGCTCGATTTCTCCCGGAAATATTTTGCGGAGGGCTCCGTTGTCCTGAACGGTAAACTCTTTGTTCTTACCTGGACCAACAAAGTGGCATTTGTATATGATGCCGAAACGCTCGCGTTCGAAAAGAGCTGGTCTTATCCCAGGGAAGGCTGGGGGCTCACTACGGATGGCAAGCTGCTGATTGCATCGGACGGCTCTTCCCGTCTGTATTTCCTTACCGAAGATTTTAAGCTTCAGAAAAGCCTTAACGTCAAGTTGAACGGCCGCCCTGTCCGTCTGTTGAATGAATTGGAGTGGATCGACGGAAAGATTTGGGCGAATGTATATACCACCGACATGATTGTAATCATCAATCCCGACAGCGGTGAAGTGGAAGCAACTGTCGATTGCAGCGGTCTGCTGCCTGAAAAGCTCCGCAGGCCCGATACAGATGTGCTGAACGGAATAGCAGTGGATGCACAGGGACGCATCTTCATTACCGGAAAAAACTGGCCGAGATTATACGAAATCCGACTTGTCAGCAACAGGAAATAGTTTTTTTTACTATTTTTGCACGACATAATTGCGGGGGTACTCCAAACAGTCAGGAGTTGAGATTATACCCATTGAACCTGATGCGGGTAATGCCGCCGAAGGGAAGCATAATCTTGATATACCCCTTGCATCAATAAATTACTTTTTATTATGCGAGGTTTTATTTTTTCGGCGACGCTGCTCGCCTTCATCAGCACCGCTGTCGCGGCACAGGAAAAATCCGAACAACTTGACAGTGCCGTCGTTTCCGTTTCCAGGGCCGGACGCAACACTCCTGTAACCTACACTTTCATCGGCCGGGAACAGCTCCGGAAATTCCCGGTAACCGAGTCTCTTCCAATGGCACTGTCAATGCAACCTTCGGTAGTTACAACCAACGAAGGAGGCACCGGACTCGGTTATTCCAAGATGACAGTCCGAGGATCCAAAGGCTCCCAGATCAATGTCACCCTTAATGGAATAACCCTCAATGATGCGGAATCGCAGGAGGTTTTCTGGGTGAATATCCCGGCACTTTCCGACATTCTCGGAAATGTTCAATTGCAAAGAGGACTTGGAACTTCTGCCAACGGAGCCGGAGCATTCGGCGCAAGTATCAATATGAGTACGGCTTATGTACATTCATCTCCGTACAGCAGGGTGGCATTGAGCGGTGGATCTTACAATTCCGGGACCCTTTCCGTCGCTGCGGGCACCGGGCTGTCCAAAAAAGGGTTCTATGCCGATCTTGCGTTTACGTACGGCACGACTGACGGGTATATCAGAAATGCATGGGCCGATGCTTATTCCATTTTCGGGGTAGTGGGCTGGATGCGTAACAACAATTCGGTAAAGTTTACATTCCTCCGGGGAAATCAACATACGGGTATAACCTGGGAGGGGATATCGGCCGACAAGATGAAAGAAGACAGGACATACAATCCTGCCGGAAAATACAAGGATGGTGACGGGAATGTATGTTATTATGATAATGAGTCCGACAACTATGCTCAGAATCACTATCAGCTGAATTACGTTCATCAGTTTGATCCCTCGCTTACCTGGACGACCACGCTCGATTACACAAAGGGCGACGGGTATTACGAGCAGTACAAAACCAAGAAGGAGGCTGCCGGGTATGGCATCCCGGCGAGCGGATTGTATGATTTCATTACGAGGAAAGAGATGGACAACGGATGTGCCGTTCTCAACAGTACCCTGAAATATGCCGGGAACGATTTCAATGCAGCTGCCGGGGTGTATCTTTCAGACTACGATGGGGATCATTTCGGAGATATTCTCTGGACCAGCGCCGGAGATTATGCCGGAAAGGAATGGTATAGGAACAATGGCCGGAAAAAAGAGGCTACCGCATTTGTCAGAGGAGAATATACTTTTTTGAGAAATTTCACCGGCTATGCTGAAATGCAATATAGAAGCATAGGACTCCGGATGAAAGGCCTTGACGATGATTTTTCCGACCTGGCTTATTCCAGAAACTGGAATTTCTTTAACCCGCGTGCCGGCCTTACATACCGTATCGGATCTCACAGGGCCTATGCTTCCGTTGCATTAGGACACAGGGAACCCGGGCGAAGCGATCTGAAAGAACAGATTGAAATGGTAAATGTTGCAAAAGCAGGAGGAGACGATGAGGCAAGTGTCACACTCAGACCAGAGAGAATGATTGATACCGAAATCGGCTATGAGTTCAGCGGGAAATCTTTTTCTGCAGCTATTAATATCTATTCCATGGAATACCGCGACATGCTTCTGGAGAACGGCAGGATTTCTGACAGCGGTTATGCCATAAAGGAGAACGTTGACCGCAGCTGGCGCAGGGGAGTGGAACTGAGCGGCGGCTGGAAACCACTCAAATGGGTCCGTGCCGATGCCAATCTCACCCTAAGTTCCAATAAGATCAAAGATTATGTGTATTTGCTTGATACTTACGATAATGCCAGTGATTGGAAGCATGTCGTGCAGATAAAGGACGGCAAGGCGCAACTTGTACAACTCGAAGAAAAGTGCGGCACAACCACTATGCTGATGTCACCTTCCGTGACCGGAATGTTCAAACTGGCTTTCTCGCCATTCCGGAAAAAGAATCTTGATTTCGGTCTTACGGGGAAATATGTAGGCAGCCAGTATTGGGACAATACCGCGAATTCCGACCGAAGGATTCCGGCATATTTTGTCGCATCGCTCTTTGTCGAGGATTCATTTGATATTGGAAAACTGCGGATATTCGGTGGACTGAAGGTAAATAATCTTCTCAATAAGGAATACTACGCCGATGCGTGGGTTTACCGGGCTGCATTTCTTGACAGCTCACCCCAGTATGTTGAAGAGGGACTCTTCCCTCAGGCCCTGCGCAATTTCTCTATCCTCCTGCGGGTGGAATTCTGAAAACCATCCCCGATAAAACGAGCAATACCCGCTGTCTCAGCGGGTATTGTCGGTTAGTTAGTAGTGTATTACCTTTATGAGAAGGTTAATTATTGTTGGTTAGAAGTAGTTGTTCATCTAAAATCTGATGCAAAGATACTCCAATTTTTTTGTTTTCCAACATTTAATTAAAAAATCTTTGCGAAAAAGTTATTAACATTTTAAAATTTTTTAAAAAGTTCGGGTCGCAGCAGTTTGGTCCTTTCAAGTGCCTGTTCGTCCTGCCAGGCCCGGATGAGTTTCGGATTCCCGCTCAAAAGGACTTCTGGTACCTTCCAGCCATTGAATTCGGCAGGGCGCGTGTAAACAGGTGCGGAGAGAAGTCCGTCCTGGAAACTGTCGCTCAGGGCGGAGGTCTCATCGGTAAGGGCTCCGGGCAGAAGCCGGACTATCGAGTCGGCAAGAAGCGCGGCAGGAATTTCCCCTCCGCTGACCACATAATCTCCAATAGAGATTTCCCTGGTTATCAAGTGCTCCCTGATACGATGGTCAATGCCTTTGTAATGGCCGCAGAGCAGGATTATGTTCCCTTTGAGGGAAAGTTCATTAGAAATGGACTGATTGAGGAGTTCTCCGTCCGGTGAAAGATAAATCACCTCGTCATACTCCCTTTCAGCCTTGAGTTCTTCGATCATGCGCCAGACTGGTTCCACCATCAGCACCATCCCGGCGTCTCCGCCGTATGAATAATCATCCACATTGTGCCTTGGCCCGATACCGTACTTCCGCAGGTTGTGCACATGTATTTCGACTATGCCTTTCTTGACAGCCCTGCCCACAATTGAGTGGGACAGCGGGCTCTCCAACAACTCCGGCACAGCACTGATAATATCTATACGCATGCTTTCTGTTAATTTTTCACAAAGTTACGAAAAATAGTTATATTTGTAAGTTATAAACAATTAACTCGTATATCATGAGCGAAGAAATCAACAATCCCGAAGTGCAGGAAGAGTTGTCCGGAAAAACCCTTTCGGAACTTTCGGATATCTTCAAGAACCTGATGGGCAGCACCGACCGCATGATGCGCAGCAAAGAGGCCGAGGCTATCAAGAACGCGTTCTATAAACTACTTGGAAAACTCAAGAGCGAGGCAGGAGAGGCAATAGGGGATACCTTTGTGGAAGTTGAAGAAAATTTCAAGGGTATCTATGGTGAATACAAGCGTCTTAAGGCAGAATACAATAAGGAGCAGGACGCTCTTAAGGCCGAGAATCTCGAAAAGAAGAAAGCGCTTATCGAAGAATTGAAAGCCCTGGTCGACAGCCATGAAGATGTGGGGTCGGCTTTCCCTGTTTTCCGCGATATTCAGGACAGGTGGCGTGCAACCGGTCCTGTGCCTGCCAATGCATTCCGCGACATCAACAGCACCTATCAGTTCAATGTAGAGCGTTTTTACGATAAGGTAAAAATCAATCGTGAGCTTCGCGACCTTGACTTTCAGAAAAACCTCGAAGCCAAGGAGAAGTTCTGCGAAGCAGCTGAGAAACTTGCAGAAAATGAAAATATCGTAGCCGCTTTCAATGAACTGCAAAAGCTTCACGAACAGTGGAAGGAATTCGGCCCTGTCGCGAAGGAGTATCGTGACAGTATCTGGGCCCGTTTCCAGGCGGCTACCGCGGTTATCAACAAAAAATACCAGGGGCATTTCGAAGAACTTAAAGAGAAACAGAAAGAAAATCTTGCTGCAAAAGAAGCTTTGTGCGTGAAGGTGGAAGAGATTGCAGCCAGACAGCTCAGTTCATCTGAACAGTGGAATTCCTCCGCCAAGGAAATTGAAGCCATCCAGGCCGAATGGCGGAAAATCGGTTTTGCCACCAAAAAGGAGAACCAGAGGATCTATGAACGTTTCCGGGCTGCCTGCGATGCATTCTACAGCCACAAGCGCGAGTTCTATTCACAGTTCCGCTCCGAAATCGACAGCAATATCGAAAAGAAGATGGAATTGATCCGTCAAGCCGAGGAACTTAAATCCAGTACCGAGTGGAAGAAGACGACAGAACAGTTCATTGAACTCCAGAAGAAATGGAAAGAAATCGGCGCAGTTCCCCGTAAGAAGAGTGAACAGCTTTGGAAGCAGTTCAGGGGCGCATGTGATGAATTTTTTGCTGCCAGAGAGAAGAACTCTCCTTCAGAAAACAGTTTCTACTCCAATCTGAAAGCTAAAAAGAAAATCATCGAAGATATTCTTTCTTACGAAAGCAAGGGCGATGCCGCCGCCGACAACGAAGCAGCACGGGCATTCGCAGAAGCGTTCCGGGCCATCGGACACGTTCCTTACAAGGAGAAAGACAATGTCGCCGCTGCATATTCTGCCGCCATGAAAGAAAAATTCCCTTCATACGGTACGGGAACAGGCCGTGAACGCGGTGTGAAGGACAGTCTGATTCAGAAGTACAAGAACCTTCAGCAGGAAATAGAAACCTTTGAAAACAATATAGGTTTCTTCTCGGCGTCCAAAAACTCCGAGTTGCTGATCAAACAAATGGAGGGCAAGATTGCCGCCGCTAAGGAAGAACTGCGTGCCTTGGAAGAAAAAATTCTTAAAGAGGAAGAGGGAGAATAATAAATGGACAAGAATACAATCACTGGACTGATCCTAATTGTTGCGATTTTTTTCGGTTTTACTTTTTATCAGAACAAACAACGCGTCAAATACGAAAAATACAAGGCACAGCAAGACTCCATAGCCCTGGCGGAGCGTATAGCTTCCAGTGATACGATAATAAGTGTCGAGCCTGTACAGTCGCCTTCTCCTGC
>CACXHM010000036.1 GCA_902767465.1 uncultured Bacteroidia bacterium | reverse complement strand
GAAATATTATGCTAATTTTGTTAACATATTGCAAGGCAGTGCGTCTATTAAGCGATGAAAAGAATAATACTCATACTCACGGTCCTGCTTCTTCCACTTTCCGTAAGCGCAGGAAAGACGGTTCCCAGAACTCAACTGTCTGCATTCATCAACGAATTCCGCAGCTGTGAAGGCGTCGAACTCGTACAACTCGGCAGCCTCGCCACCGCCGGACTCAAAGCTGCCGCGCGAATGGCGGCCAGGGCCGATGACGACCCCGACACAGCCCATGCACTGGCGCTGCTCAAGGGAGTACGCAGACTCACGGTTCTCGATTACGAAGACTCCGCCCCAGCCGTCAAAGAAAAGATGAACCGCAGGCTGAACCGAATCCTGAACCGGTCTGAACTGCTCCTCGAAGCGAAAGATGGAGAAGATGCATTCAGCTTGTATGGCGTCATTGACGACAAGGCAGGCACAGTTAGAGACCTCGTGCTCCACAGTCCTGGATCATGCGCCCTTATCTGCATTTTTGGAAAAATCTCAATGGATGCTGTAGCAAAACTTGTAGAAAACAATGACTGACAAGCTGTTCCATACCCAGTATCTAAGCCTTGCCGATGCATTATACAAGGTGGCATTCTACATCCTGGAAACACAGCAGGATGCCGAAGACGCCGTACAGGAACTGTACTTGAAACTTTGGAAAAACAAGGATGTCCTGGATGGAATCAAGAACCCGAAAGCCTATGCCATGACGATTCTTCGCAACCTCTGCCTGGACCGCATCCGGCAAAGCAGCAGAATTGCCGAGGAAGAACCAGCAGAGCAGAATGAAGGGAGTACCGATCCGTACAGGCAGATGGATGAAAAAGAACGCCTGGAAAAGGTTCTTGCAGCGGTCAAGTCCCTGCCGGAAAGGCAGCGCGAAATCTTGATCCTTCGCACAATCCAAGATCTTTCTTTCGAAGAAATCACTGAACGGACCGGGATGAATTACCTTACAATTCGCGTTCTGCTTTCACGAGCACGGCAAACAATAAGAAAAAAGACATGAAAAGCATAGAAGACATAGAAAAAATGAGCCTGACAGAGCTTGAAGCGGCATCCAGGAATGCAGAGGTACCGGAAGACCTGCTGCAACGCATTGCCGGTGTCATGCTCGCGACAAAGATCGTCGATGCGGAACGGAAAAGCCGGAGGCAGCACAATTCCGTCGGTTCCGCACGGCTGCTTAAACGCAGTGCCTTTGCAATGCTTGCAGCAGCGGCCGCCATTGCAGCCTTCGTCCTGATACGCAAGCCATCGGCCCCCGTCGACAGTTTCGACGACCCCATGCTTGCATACGCCCAGATTGAACACACATTCCAATACATCTCCGATAAAATGTCCGGCGGGCTCAACCTGGTACGTGAGGCTGGCCCCATAGTGGAGAAACCCGGACAAATAATCAATAAAATCAACGAAAAATGAAAAGAATAATTACCGTAGCAGTCATCCTGCTCTCACTGCTTATAAACGCTTATGCCCAGAACGGCAGAAGCATTTACCAGGAATACTCCGATGCAAAAGGCATCAGCGCCGTTTATATTTCCCCGTCAATGTTCCGGCTCATAGGAAAGATTCCGGACATCGAAGCCGGTGATGGCAACATCAACCTGACGCCAATTATCCGCTCTTTGAACGGCCTTTACATCTTGAGCAGTGAAAATGCCGAAATCAACGGAAAACTCTCTAAAGATGTGGACAGATTCATTGCTTCCGGCAAATTTGAACTGCTTATGGAAGCAAAGGAAGATGGAGAAAAGGTAACCATGTTCACTTCCGGAGACGAAAAGACAGTTACAAGCTTCGTATTATTTTCAGACGATGGCGAGGAACTAACCTTCATTTGTATTGACGGCAAGATGGACAGGGCCCAGCTCGAAGACATTCTGTCAGAACAAATTAAATAGTCTTTATCCTCTGTCGCAAGACGGGACTGTTTCGAACGGCCTGCCACCCCCGGCCAGGGGGAGGGTGCCCTTTAGGGAGGGGGTCGAAGAAACGGTCCCGTCTTGCGACAGAATTATATAGGAATTCTGTTGAAAATTGGTTATATTTGTGTGTTTTACAGCGACTATCAAATATAACCTTACAATATGCAGAACAAATTGCAAGAACTTACCGAGAAACTCTATCAGGAGGGTCTCGTAAAAGGCAAAGAAGAAGGAGAGAAGATTCTTGAGCAGGCGCAAGCACAAGCAGCACAAATAATTGCAGATGCAAAAGCAGAGGCTGCATCCATCACTGAAAAAGCAGTAAAAAATGCAGAAGACCTGAAAGCCAAGGTTGAATCAGACCTCAAGATGGCTTCCACACAATGCCTGCAGGCCAGCAAAAAGGATATCGAAAATCTGCTTGTATCAAGCATTTCCGAAGAGAAAGTTGCCGAAAGCCTTAAAGACACTGCTTTCATTAAAGAAATCATCCGCAGCGTTGCCGAAAAATTCAACGCTCAAGAAGCATCTGAACTCGAACTTGTCCTTCCCGAAAAGCTCAAGAACGAACTTGAACCCTGGGTTAGCGATGAACTTGCAAAGGCCATCGGAGGCGGAGTAAATGCTGTTTTTTCAAAGAAGATTTCCGGCGGTTTCACAATCGGGCCCAAGGAAGGCGGATGGTTTGTCAGCCTCACCGAGCAGACTTTCAACGAATTGATAGCAGAATACCTGCGTCCTGTAACAAGAAAGCTTCTGTTCGGTGAATAATTACGAATATATCATAGCCGGACTCCCGATACTTTCCACAGACGGACGGGAGACACCCGATACGGAAGGGATTCTCGCTGACATCAGCGAACAACTCAGCGAAGCCGACAAAAAAACACTCGGTTTCCTGCTGGATTCCTATGATCCCGAAAAACTTGATGCCGCTTTCTACAAAAAAGCTGAGAAGCATTCCAACCGTTTCATACGCGACTATTTCAAGTACGACCTGGGTGTTCGCAATGCCAAGGTTGAATACTTGAACCGCAATCTTGGCAGACCCGGGAGCGCTGACATCGTCAATCCCGATCCAGAGCAGGAACTGCCCGAATTCGAGCGCAGGGAAGAAGTGGATTCCATCCTCGAAGGCAATGACATTCTTGCCAGGGAACGCGGACTCGACGACTTCTACTGGAAGGTGGTGGACGAACTGACGGTAATGGATGTTTTCGACCTGAATATCATCCTCGCCTTTGTAGTAAAATTAAAGATGGTAGAGCGCTGGATACGCCTCGACGAGGCCACAGGACGCGATCTCTTCCGCAAATTGGTAAAAGAAATCAAAGAAAACAGAAATATATGAACACACACGGAAAGGTAACAGGCATAGTTTCCAACCTGGTTACCGTGCAGGTGGACGGACCCGTGGCTGAGAACGAACTCTGCTATATCAATCTCGGGGGCACCGATCTGCTCGCAGAGGTTATCAAGGTTAACGGCGACAAAGCCTCTGTACAGGTATTCGAAAGCACACGTGGGCTTAGGAACGGCGATTCCGTCGAATTCCTGGGCAGGATGCTGGAAGCCACTCTCGGTCCCGGATTGCTCTCCAGCGTTTACGACGGTCTGCAGAACGACTTGACCACCATGACGGGAGTATTCCTCAAAAGAGGAGAATACACCGACCCCCTCAACCACGAAAAGCTTTGGGATTTCACCCCGATCGCAGCCCCCGGCGACAAAGTGGTAGCCGCAGACTGGCTCGGAGAGGTAACCGAAGGATGGCTGCCCCACAAAATCATGGTACCGTTCTCGTTCAAAGGGAGTTATACCGTAAAGGAAATTGTTCCTGCCGGTCAGTATAATATAGACACCACGATAGCTACTCTCCTAAATGAAGAGAATGAGGAAGTTAAGGTGACCATGACCCAGAAATGGCCTGTGAAGGTTGCAGTCCGCGGATATAAGGAAAAGCCCCGGCCACAGAAGATCATGGAAACCGGAGTCCGTGTCATCGACTCGTTCAATCCCATTGCAGAAGGCGGCACCGGATTTATCCCAGGGCCATTCGGATGCGGAAAAACCGTTCTCCAACATGCTATCGCAAAGCAGGGAGAGGCCGACGTGATTGTGATGGCCGCATGCGGTGAACGTGCCAACGAAGTGGTGGAAATATTCACGGAATTCCCGGAACTCATAGATCCCCACACAGGACGTCGCCTTATGGAACGTACAACCATCATCTGCAACACGTCCAACATGCCTGTCGCCGCGCGTGAGGCGTCCGTTTACACCGCAATGACCATCTGCGAATACTACAGGGCGATGGGACTGAGGTGCCTTCTGCTTGCAGACTCGACATCCCGCTGGGCACAGGCCCTGCGCGAAATGTCCAACCGAATGGAAGAGCTTCCCGGCGCGGATGCCTTCCCGGTTGACCTCTCCGCCATCATCTCCAATTTCTATTCCCGCGCAGGAATGGTGGTTTTGAACAACGGAAAGACAGGTTCTGTCACTTTTATAGGAACCGTCTCCCCTGCCGGCGGAAACCTCAAGGAACCGGTTACGGAATCCACAAAGAAAGCGGCACGTTGCTTCTATGCTCTCGAACAGAACCGTGCAGACCAGAAGCGCTACCCTGCTGTCAACCCAATCGATTCCTATTCAAAGTATCTTGAATATCCCGAAATTGTCGCCTACCTGAACGAAAAGGTAGAAAAGGGCTGGGTCGAGAAGGTTATGAAGGCCAAGACCCTGGTCCTGCGAGGCAAGGAAATGGCCGACCAGATCAACATCCTCGGTGACGACGGCGTGCCCATGAGTTATCATGAGACCTTCTGGAAGAGTGAGCTCATCGACTTCGCTTTTCTCCAGCAGGACGGTTTTGATCCGGTGGACAGTCTCTGCCCCATGGAACGTCAGAAATACATGCTCGACCTGATCCTCGAAATCTGCGAGCGCAAGTTCGAATTTTCCGATTACGAGGAGTGCCGTTCCTATTTCAAACGCATAATCAACAGCCTGCGGCAAATGAACTATTCCAAGTGGGAAAGCGAAGAATTCAAGTCTTTCCGCACACAACTCAACGAAATCCTTTCAGAAAATGGCAAATAAAGCATACCGGAAAATATACACCAGGCTCGAAGCCATTACAAAGGCAACTGTTTCGCTGCGCGCATCCGGCGTGAGCAACGACGAGCTCGCCACAGTAGAAGGGCGCCTTGCCCAAGTGGTAAAGACAAAAGGCGACCTGGTAACATTGCAGGTGTTCGCCGGAACCGAAGGAATCCCCACGGATGCCGAAGTTTCTTTCCATGGCAATCCCCCCACCCTGAAGGTCAGCGACCAACTGTCCGGACGTTTCTTCAACGCCTATGGCAAGCCCATCGACGGAGGTCCTGAAGTTGAAGGAGAAGAGCGTCAGGCAGGAGGGCCTTCGGTCAACCCGTACAAGCGGCGCCAGCCCTCAGAGCTGATTCCGACAGGCATTGCCGGCATTGACCTCAACAACACGCTGGTTTCAGGCCAGAAAATTCCGTTCTTCGCCGACCCGGACCAGCCATACAACCAGGTGATGGCAGACGTGGCACTCCGCGCGGACGTGGACAAGATAGTCCTGGGAGGAATGGGGCTCAGCAACGACGACTACCTGTTCTTCCGCCACGCCTTTGAAAGCGCAGGCGCCCTCGACAAGATCGTGTCGTTTGTAAACACCACGGAAGAGCCGCCTGTGGAGCGTCTGCTTATTCCCGACATGGCACTTACCGCTGCTGAATACTTCGCAGTCGACAAGAACGAAAAGGTGCTGGTGCTTCTCACCGACATGACCCTTTATGCAGATGCACTTTCCATCGTGAGCAACCGTATGGACCAGATTCCTTCGAAGGACTCCATGCCTGGTTCGCTGTATTCCGACCTTGCAAAGATTTATGAAAAGGCGGTGCAGCTACCCGACGGCGGTTCCATCACAATCATAGCCGTTACCACCCTGAACGACGGCGACATCACACACGCCATCCCGGACAACACCGGTTACATCACCGAAGGGCAGCTTTTCCTTCGTGCCGATTCCGATACAGGGAAGGTGATCGTAGATCCGTTCCGGTCGCTGAGCCGTCTGAAACAGCTCGTACAGGGCAAGAAGACACGCGAGGACCATTCCCAGGTGATGAATGCAGGAGTGCGTCTCTACGCTGATGCCCAGAATGCAAAGACAAAGCTCGAAAACGGTTTCGACCTGTCCGATTACGACCTGCGCTGCCTCGATTATGCAAAAGACTATGCCAGGGAACTGCTCAGCATCGACGTTAACATCAAGATAGACGAGATGCTGGATACCGCATGGAAGCTCTTTGCAAAATACTTCCGTCCGGAGGAAACCGGCATCAGGCAGGCCTTCATAGACAAATATTGGAAATAGATTCCATCACTATGTTCGGAATGACAGTATATGGCAATTAAATTCCAATACAACAAGACTTCACTCACGAACCTGGGCAAACAGCTCAAGGTGCGGCAGAAAGCGCTTCCTACCCTGAAAAACAAGGAATCCGCGCTGCGCCTCAGCGTCCTGCAGGCCAAGAAGGAATCGGAGAAACTCGCTGCCGAACTCGAGTCGGCCATGCAGCGCTACGACTATCTTGCAGCCCTGTGGAACGAGTTTGAGCCGGGGCTGATCCGCATCACCGACATAGATCTCAAAGAGGTCAAGGTGGCCGGAGTAAAATGTCCCCAGCTCGATGCCGTCCACTACGAACTCGCACCCTTCAACGCCTTCGTAAAACCAGCATGGTATGCCGACGGTGTCCGCATCCTTCAGGAACTCACTCGCCTGGGACTTGAGAGCGAAGTGTACGAGCAGAAGCGCCGAATCCTGGATTTCCAGCGCAAGAAAACCACCCAGAAGGTAAACCTCTACGAGAAGGTGCAGATTCCTGGATACCAGGAGGCGATGCGCAAGATCAAACGCTATATGGAAGACGAGGAGAACCTCAGCAAGGCTTCGTCCAAAATTGTCAAGACCCGCCACGCGGCAGAAGAAGAGGAGGAATCGGTATGATAGAGAAAATGACCAAATATTCCTTCATACTGCTGAGCGCAGAGAAGGAAGAATTCCTTTCCAGACTTCAAGAGCTTGGACTTGTCGACATCACCCGCAGCGAAAAACCTGTAGATGATGCCACTGCTGCCATGCTGGGCGGAATCGAAGCACAGCATAAGCTGATTTCGGAAATCGAAGCCGGCACCGACTCCACCCTTGCAGGTATGAAGGAAAACCTCATGACTTTGCAGAAGAACGCCGACAGCATCAGGGTATGGGGCGAATGGGATCGCAAGGCTCTCTCGGAAACAGGAGTTCAACTGCATTTCTACAGCATCAGCGCCAAGAAATATGACCCTGCATGGGAGAAGGAATACGTCATCCAGAAGGTTTCCGACAATGGAAAAACCTGCTGGTTCGTGATTGCCGGCGACAATACCTCATTCCCCTTGAAGGAACTGCCGGAACCTGCTCAGGATCTTGGCATCCTGGAGGCGGATATCAAAAAGCAGGAAGTGGAAATAGAAGCATACGCATCTTCCCTTGAGGCCCGCAAGGCGGACATCCCCACCTTGAAGGAACAACTTGAGGGAAAGCAAGCCGAACTTTCCCGGGCACTTGCTTCCGCCGGAGGCAAAAAAGCGGCAGACAACCTCCTCACCATATTCGAAGGCTTCGCTCCGGTTGGGTGCGATTCTGAACTGGAAAAAGATTTCGATGCAATGGATATCGTCTGGTTCAAGGATGCGGCCGTGCTGGAAGACAATCCCCCGATCGAATTCAGGAACAATAAGTTCGTAAAGATGTTCGAGGTGCTCACCGACATGTATGGCCGTCCGGCCTACAACGGATTCGACCCCACCCCGTTCATAGCCGTTTTCTTCATGCTGTTCTTTGCATTCTGCATGGGAGATGCCGGATACGGACTCATCCTGGTGGCGCTCGGACTCGGCATGAAGAAGATGCTAGGGAACCTAGCCCCCCTGGTAACCACGCTGGGTGTAGCAACCACGGTGATTGGATTCCTGTTCCACACATTTTTCAGCATGGACATCGCACAATGGCAGATATTCGAGCCCGTGAAATGGATTTTCCTGCCATCGCAGATCGCCGGTTACGACGGCACTATGGTGCTCTCACTGATAGTGGGTATCATTCACCTCTGCCTTGCAATGATCATCAAGACATACATGGCCACGAAGCAGCACGGCCTGCTGAATTCGCTTGGTACATGGGGTTGGACTCTTTTGATTGTAGGAGGTGTCGTAGTTGCCTCCTTCGCCCTGCTGGGCGTAATCGACAAGAGCCTTACAAAAATCATTATCATCGTACTCGGGACTCTGTCGGCAGCGGGGATCTTCCTGCTGAATGACATACACCGCAATCCCCTTCTCAACATTGGTTCCGGCCTTTGGGAGACTTACAACACTGTAACGGGCCTCCTTGGCGACGTACTCAGCTACCTGCGCCTCTATGCTCTCGGGCTTGCAGGCAGCATGCTGGGTCGCGCCTTCAACGACATCGGCCTTACGGTGCTGGGCGATGGCAGCAGCATAGCTCTTTGGATACCTTTCGTTCTTATAGTGCTCGTCGGACATACCCTGAACATCGCCATGGCGGCACTGGGAGCTTTTGTGCATCCGCTGCGACTCAACTTCTTGGAATTCTTCAAGAACTCCGGCTATGAGGCCGAAGGACGCAGTTACAAACCTTTAAGGAAATAATAAATAAACAAACAAATAACTATCAATTAATTATGGAACTCATTCTAGGTTATCTCGGACTCGGACTCGTACTCGCGCTCGCAGGTATAGGATCCGCTATCGGAACAACAACTGCAGGCAATGCCGCCGAAGGTGCACTTAAGAAACGCCCGGAGAAATCCGGAAACTATATGGTGCTCTCCGCTCTCCCTGCAACTCAGGGTATTTACGGCTTCGTGGCATTCTTCATGATGCGCGCAATGGAAAATCCGGCCACCGTATTCGGCGTCGGTCTTTCCGTAGGCCTCGTCTGCATGATCTCGGCTATACGCCAGGGGCAGGTTTGCGCAAATGGAATCGTTGGCGTAAGCCAGGGGCACGACAATGTATTCGTACAGACACTGATCTACGCCGCACTTCCTGAATTCTACGCCATTCTCGGTCTCGTAGGTGCAATTATGGCATAAACGCGTATGAAACGCAGGGACTTTCTAAAGTCGGCCGGCTTGCTGGCCGCAGGTACAGCCTTGAGCGGAGAGGTTTCTTCCGCCAGGGCCGTTCTGGATATCACCGGACAGGCCGAAAACGACCTGAATGATATCAATCTGCCTATCAGGGCCCTCAAGGCCGATGTTGACAAGGCCGTAAGCGTCATCATTATCGGCGCCGGCGGCCGTGGGAACACCTATGCAAAGTATGCTGAGAAGTTCCCCGAGTCCATGAAGATAGTGGGTGTGTCTGACATCCTGGACCATCGCCTCAAATCTCTCTCCGACAAGCACGGGGTAGCACCTGAAATGCGTTTCGGACATTTCCGTGAGGTGTTTGCTTCGGGAAAGAAGCTCGCCGATGCCGTGGTGATCTCCACCCCGGACGACCGTCACTTCGAGCCTTGCATGAAAGCACTTGAACTCGGGTACGACGTGCTTCTGGAGAAGCCTTGTGCACAGACCGAAAAGGAGTGCCGTGCCATTCTGGCACAGGCTAAGAAGTATAACAGGATCGTGGCGGTGTGTCACGTGCTGCGCTATTCCCCTTACTTCATTGCAATGCGCGAAGTCCTTCGCAGCGGAGCCATCGGAGAGCTTGTGAGCATACAGCACATGGAGCCTATCCAGTATGCCCACATGGCACATTCGTATGTCCGCGGAAACTGGAGGTCTTCCAAGGAAACCACCCCGATCATACTTGCAAAGTCATGCCACGACCTCGACATGCTGCGCTGGCTCATAGACAGGCCCTGCAAGAGCATTGTCGCCGACGGAAGCCTGCATCTGTTCAAAGCGGAAAACGCCCCCGAAGGCGCCCCTCTGAAATGCACGGACGGATGTCCCCATGAAGCCACCTGTCCTTATTCCGCCATCGACATCTATGTCAGGAAAAAGGCACACCTGCACGTCTTCGACCTGGACGGCAGTCAGGATCCGGAACAGATTATGGCAAGGCTCAAAGATCCTTCTTACGACAACTATGCCCGCTGCGTTTACCACTGCGACAACGACCAGCCCGACCATTATGTGACTGAAATGGTGTTCGAGGGCGGCAAGACCGCAGCTTTCTCGATGGAGGCTTTCACACCTACAGGCGGCCGCAGGACACGCATCATGGGCACTACGGGCTACATTGAAGGAGACGGTACCAAATTCACTGTCACCGACTTCCGTACCCGCAGGCAGCAGGTTTGGAACAAGAAAATATCCGACATTCCTGAATACCGGGGCTCAGGCCACGGAGGAGGAGACCTGGCGCTTGCCCGGGATTTCGTCGAAGCTGTGGCGCATCAGGATCCTTCCAGGCTCTCCAGCACTATTGACGCATCTATAGAAAGTCATGTGATGGGATTCGCAGCCGAAAGGAGCCGCAAATCCGGAAGAAAGGAAAAAGTTAAAGTCTGATCAGCGGTAGATATAAAGTATCTGCCCTATCCGCAGTCTGTCACTGCGCAGATGGTTCCATTTTTTGAGTTGGGCCACTGTGCAGTGATTTTTTTGTGCAATGCGGCCAAGATAATCCCCTTCCTTAACTTTATAGGCAATGCGGGTCTCTCCCCCGCTCTCCTCGATATTTTTGAGTATCTGGGCATTCAGCAGTTCTGGTGCCCTGTGAAGATACAGTGAATCCTGATTGGCTCCGATAAAAGGGCCTGTCCATGAATAAGGAAGGGTCAGGATGCAGGTCCCGTCTTTACCGGGAATGATATCGTGGGTGTACTGGGGATTCAGCATCTTTACGGTTTCAAGCGGAACCCCGACAACTTCGTTAATTTGTTTAAAGTGCAGATTCCTGCGTATCTCGAAGGTATCCACCTTGGCAGGCATCCCCACGTCGGCAGGTTTCAGACCGTATTCTCTGGCATAATGGAAGGCATACATTGCACCTATGAATGCAGGTACATATCCTCTTGTTTCATGCGGCAGATATGGATAAATGCTCCAGAAATCCATCTTCCCTCCGGCCCTTTTAATGGCCTTGTTAACATTGCCGGAGCCGCAATTATAGGCGCTGATGGCAAGATTCCAGTCACCAAAGACATTGTAAGCATCCCGAAGATACCGTGCTGCCGCATCTGCCGATTTTTCCACGTCGAGCCGCTCATCCATAAAGGAATTGATCTTCAGACCATAAAGCTTTCCGGTGCGGTACATGAACTGCCATATTCCCATAGCTCCGGCCTTCGACTCTGCCACCGGATTCAGGTTGGATTCGATGATTGACATGTACTTCAATTCCAGAGGGACACCGTATTTGGCAAGTTTCTCTTCGAAGATCGGGAAATAGTATATGCTCCTTCCCATCATCTGCTGCATGTGGCGGGGCATCTTTTCGGAATAAAGAATCATATAGTTCTTTACCGTCTCGTTGAAAGGGATGGTGATATAGGCATTCATTGCGGACAGGCGGCGCATCAGTTCTTCGTCCGATACATTCGAAGTAAAATGCACCGCATCCATGTCATATTCATTCGAACCCACGAAGTCCGATGACAAATGCATCTTGTACCATACATCTATCAGGCTGTCAGAAAGTTCTGCAGAATACCCGCTATCTTCCGAGCTTGGCTGTGTCTGGATTGTTTCCTGAACGGGAACTTCTTTCCTTTCCTGACGTAAACTGTCCAATTTTGCCTGCAATGCGGCGAGCTCAGCCTTAAGGCTCTCATTTTCGGCTTTAAGTGCTTTCTTGTTTTGAGCTACGGAGGGCACTGCCACCAACAGCAACAGAAAAAAAGGAAGGAACTTTTTCATAAATAATCAGAACCTGAATCCGAGTGACAGACCAAAGGGAGTAATGCCGGGTGAGAACGCGTAGCAGTTGTCGGGTGTCAGCACCGCAGGATCCAGCGACATGGTGATATCGTCGCCTATATTGAAGTCGTGCATGTAGGCAAAAACATTGGCATCTATCACCTGAAGTAGATAAAAACCTGCTATGGCAAGCACGGAATAATCGCGGTAACGTCTGTACAGGTTTCTGTAATAAAGGGCTGTTTCAGCACTTACGGGGCCGTCATAGCTTGACGCGTTATCACCTGTCGCCGCCTTGTAGATACGGCGAAAACGCTGATAATTTGTACGGTTAAGGGAATAGAAATTGATTCCTCCCATAATACCGCCCCAGTAAATAGGGAGTTTCCATGCCTCGCCATTATAAATCTGCCCGAGTCCCGGCACCAGAAGCGAATACAGCGTTGCCTTGCCCGCATGCGGGAAATCTGCCGGGCCATAGCTCACAACTTCATCCATGAGCATAGCCCAGTACGTAACTCCGGCTGCTGCAAAACACGCGGTCGAGGCCTTTTTATCGCCCTGTGAACGAAAATAAAAACCTCCTCCGATCCCTCCTGCAAGGCCGGCATATACAATGGGCAACTTCCAGTAATCCCTGTTATATATTTGGCCTGTGCCGACAAAAAGCGCGGAGCCTGCCACCATGGTTCCTATTTTAAGAGGGTTTTTATGGGCGACACCGCCGAAAAACTCCTTGAAAGAGAACATTGTGTCTGTGCTGTCGGCAGGGGAAGATTCATCATCGTTGTAACTCTGGCTGAAGGCTTCCGACTTGAACTGTGCACACAAAGGAAGCCCGGCAACGCAAGTTACCATTACAATCAGAATGATCCCTAACAGCTTTTTCATCAGACATTCGCCTTTTCAAGGGCGGAAAGGAAGGCCCGCACTTCCTCGTCGGAGGAGAACTTCACGGTAAGCGTACCTTTGCCGGAAGCATTGCGATGCACGGAAATATCCTCCGAAAAGAACTTTCCTATATGAGATAAAACCTTTGTATATTCCTCCGGGAGTTCAGAAGGCTTCGTTTCCCTGCGTTTTGCGGGAGCGCCTCCCTTCAGGAACCTGCGCACCGCCTCTTCGAGTTCCCGGACACTGAGTCCTTCTTTGATCACCAGATCGCAGAACTGTTCCTGAGTGTCGGAATCCGGCAGCGAAAGCAACACTTTTGCATGTCCTGTACTGAGAAGCCCGACTTTAAGGTCGTGCTGAACTTTTACAGGAAGTTTAAGCAGCCTCAGCGTATTTGCCACACTGGCCCTTTTCTTCCCTACACGGTCAGCCATAGCCTCCTGGGTAAGATTGCATTCGTCAATCAAACGCTGAAAACTGAGGGCCGTTTCAATTGGATCGAGGTTTTCGCGCTGGATATTCTCCACAATCGCCATTTCGAGCATTCCCTGGTCGTTGGCATCTCGCACATAGGCGGGAATCATGCTCATTCCGGCAAGTTGGCAGGCTTTGAACCGCCTCTCACCACTGATTATCTGATAACGGCCACCTGCGACCTTGCGGACAGTTATCGGCTGAATCAGTCCCAGGGTCCGTATTGATGCGGCAAGTTCCTCCAACGCGTCCTGATCGAATCCGATGCGCGGCTGCCAGGGATTGGCCTCAACCTTTTCCAGAGGTATCCTCAGAACATCTGACGAATCCTGGCTGGGACGGACACCGGCCACCTCCTTGTTCACATAGCCTACAGGCTTGCGGAAGGAATCTATATTTACATTATCGCCGAGCAGGGCTCCAAGGCCCCGGCCCAGGCCGCGGGGTTCTTTACTGCTCATCTCGTTTTTCTCCGTTTCTTTCAAGAAGTTCGGCGGCAAGAGACATATAATTGTTGGCGCCGTTGCTCATGATATCATAGAGGATGATAGGCTTACCATGACTGGGAGCTTCACTCAGGCGGATATTGCGCTGAATGATGGTGCGGAATACCATATCCTTGAAATGCTCCCGGAGTTCTGACACAACCTGCGTATGGACCTTGGTACGTCCATCGAACATCGTAACAAGAAAACCTTCTATCACCAGATCGGGATTGACCCCGCCCTGCACAAGACGTATTGTCTGCAGGAGTTTGCCAAGACCTTCCAGGGCAAAGAATTCCGGCTGTACGGGGATGATTACCGAGTCTGCCGCAGTGAGACAGTTTACGGTGATAAGTCCAAGCGAAGGAGAGCAATCTATGATTATATAGTCGTAGTTGTCCCGGATAGGAGCCAGCACTTTTTTTAGCACGGACTCCCTTTCGGGAAGTTCAAGCATTTCTATCTCCGCACCAACCAGGTTAAGATGGGAAGGCACGAGGTGCAGACCGTTCATCTCGGTTTGGATGAGAGCGTCTTCGATGCCTATCTGACCTATCATTACCTCGTATATTGTGCGGTGACGGCTGTCATCGGGCGAGAAATTCAGGCCGGATGTCGAATTGGCCTGGGGATCTGCGTCGATAATCAGCACTTTCTTCTCCATCACCGCAAGGGAAGCGGATAGGTTTATGGCCGTCGTGGTCTTGCCTACGCCACCTTTCTGGTTTGCTATTGCTATAATCTTGGACATATCAAACTATCCTGTCAATTTACAAATTTAGGAAAAAATTTGGTTATGGCCCAATGTACCAACCAGGAAATAAGCCATGCAATTATAATACCTGCAAAGGCCCCCACTATGATATCTCCAACGAAATGCTTTCCTACATATACCCTGCTAATGCTGACGCCCGTTACCCAAAAAGCGAAAAGAAACGAAAGCAGACGGAACTTCTTTCCTTCTCCATAGCACTTTTTCACGAAATACAGCACGCTTGTGGCAAGACCCGCGGTGGTGGCTGCATGTGCAGAGAAGAAACCGTATTTCCCACCTCTCTTTTCGAGAATCTTCAGTCCGTTGTTTACCATGAATTCATCCCAGCAGGGACGAAAACGCTGCACGGAGGCCTTTATGAGATTGGCGAATTGATCGATGGCAAGCATGCACATGGCTACGGCAACCAGGATGACTACTCCCCGCTTAAACCCGACCCGCCTGCATATATACCAAAATAGCAGGAGGTAAAACGGCACCCAGACCAGACGGTTGCTTATAACCGGCATCAAAGCATCGGTAAAAACACTGTCAAAGTTGTTGATTGCAAGAGTTATAGCCCTGTCGGCATCGCGAAGAGTTCCGGCAAGCGCTCCATCCCTGAAAGGGACGGCTTCAAGCAGACACGTTGCGGTCATTTTTGCAATGCCCTCCACAGCATGTCGGTAAGTTCTTTTATGCCTTCGCCGCTAACGCTGGAAATGAACACATGCGGGAGGTCGGAGGGAAGGGTCGGTTCTATTTCCTTTTCTATCTGAGCGTCGACCATGTCGCATTTGGTAATAGCCAGCACCCGCTCCTTCACGAGCAATTCAGGATTGTACAACCTCAATTCATTGAGAAGGGTTTCATAGGTGCCCGGGATATCGTCTTCATCTACGGCCACCATGAACAGCAGCACGGAATTCCGTTCGATATGACGCAGGAACCTGTCGCCGATACCTCGTCCCTCATGCGCTCCCTCAATGATTCCGGGGATGTCTGCGATCACGAAAGACTTGTCATCGTAATAACGCACGATCCCAAGGTTGGGTTCGAGAGTGGTGAATGCGTAGTTCGCTATCTTGGGCTTCGCAGACGTCACGGTGGCAAGCAGGGTTGATTTCCCGGCGTTCGGAAAACCGACAAGTCCCACGTCGGCAAGCAGTTTAAGTTCGAGAATGAACCAGCCTTCCTCACCCTCTTCACCGGGCTGGGCGAAACGCGGGGTCTGCTGGGTGGCGCTTTTGAAATTATCGTTTCCAAGAGCGCCGCGTCCTCCCTTGCACAGGATCTTCTCCTCCCCCGCCTCTGTAAGGTCCATCACCACCTCATCGGTCTCGGCATCTTTCACAATAGTGCCCACAGGCACGTCCAGGTAGATATCTTCCCCGTTTTTCCCATGACGAAGCGCCGCACCCCCCTTTTCTCCGTCTTCCGCCTTTACGTACTTACGGTACTTCAGATGAATCAATGTCCAGAACTGAGGATTTGCACGGAGGATAATGTGTCCTCCGCGTCCGCCGTCGCCTCCGTCCGGTCCGCCTTTCGGCACATACTTAGCCCTGAGCAGATGTGCGCTTCCTGCTCCTCCATGGCCGGATTCGGCATGGATACGTACGTAGTCTATGAAATTACTCTCGGCCATAAATCTTGCTATAGTTATGCAAAGGTAAAGATTCTTTTTGATTTCCCGAAGCGGCACAGCACCGGGCTGGCACGGCTCCGGCTTTCCGCCCGTGATTTACAAACAATTGCCACACAGCGATTTACGAAACACACAACATCGCCCTGAACGGAAATTCCGCCGGATCAGAGTTGCTTCACAGGGAAAGTGAAATAGGTGTCCGGAAAGGGTTCGTCGCGAAGGGTAAAGTGCCACCATTCGCTGTCAAGAGGCTTGAACCCATGCGCAAGCATAGCCTTGCGCAGTATCATGCGGTTGGCAAACTGTTGTGCCGAGATGCTGCGCCCAGCCGGGCTCTTGCTGTTGTCCCCTGTGTATTCACAGGTTTCTGGATTTCCGCAGAAGTCAGGATGGCTCTCAGGACCGAACCAGTCGAAGGTTCCTCCCATGTCAAGCTCTTTTTCAGTTGTCATGTCGAAAAGAGTCAGATCCACGGTAGAGCCACGCGTATGACCGCTTTTCTCCATTATATACTCCTGATCAAAGAGCACGCTCTTGTCAAGATCGGGATAAAAGTATGGCTTCATCCTGATATCCTGCAGATCGGCGGCCCAACGGACAAAATGATCGACGGCCTTCTGTGGACGGTAGGCATCGTATATCTTGAGACGGTATCCATGCTCAATGACATCATCACTCACGGCACGAAGTGCCTCTGCAGCCTTTTTCGTAAGCAGGGCCGTGGGTTGCTCATACCCGTCGATGCGGTTTCCCACAAAGTTGTATGTACCATAATAGCGGATCTCCATTATGGCATCCGGAACGGCATCGGCAAGCATTACGAAAGAACTCGAGTCCTCCGACACCGGCACATCTCCGCCATTTTTCCCGCAGCAGGAAAATAACAGGGCACCGCATACTATCGAGATGAAAATAGCCGGAAAGCTACTCCTGAGGGAATTAATCTTCATTGTATTTACTGTTATTGATAATTACTTTCTGATGCCTCATGGAAGCAATGCAAATCATAAGGTTCCTTATTGAGAACACTATCGAAAACTGCCCTATGGCAAGCACCCAGTCATGCCGTATGACACCGTAAATTATGATCATGCTTGAACCGATCACGGCAAGAATCCAATGGCCGAGAGGAAGCACAGACTGTTTTCGCCTGTAACTGTACACAAGCTGGTAAACCGACCGGATTTCATACACGAACTGAGCCAGCACCCCGAATAGAATAAGGCCGTGCGGCACGTATTCATTATTGAGAAAAGTATTCACGAACGAAGGTATGTCCTTGGCTATCAGCGCCAGTATCACGACAGGGAAAAGTGCCTGAAGGACTATAAGAATTTTGGGAACTTTTTTGTAAAGACCCATGATACCTATATTCCACATATAGATGTAATACCCTATGCTCTCTCCGAAAATAATTGAAAAATCCTTTCTGAACCAGCCATACAGGTAAAGGATAATAGCCCCGAGGCTGCTAAGCACCCAATAAATGCCGGGAGACTGCACCTCCTGGGATTTCTCGGAAAGATACCACTGAATAAGGATACGGAGGCCGTAAACCCCCATTCCTGCAAGTCCTAAAAGATATACCCACGCCGGACTGTTCATGCCTCACCGCGGGGAATCCCGTAGAAATGTTCCCAGACCTTGTCCTGCAGATCTTCAGGAAGGCCGCGGAGGATTGAACGAAGCGTCTGATGGGGAACATCGCTGAAACGCAGCACGATAAGCCCGTCCAAACTGTCGGAAAAATCCGGATCGACGTTGAAGCATACCAATTTGGAACCGAACGAAAAATACTTGCGGAAGAGCACCGGGAGATGATATTTTCCACCCGAAAGGTCGGCGATAAGGCGGTCGAGCATATCAACACTATTCCTCGGTATCTGCAGAAGAGCGTCCGGATCGACAGAAAGGAAATCAGGGACGAACCCATGTGTAGGGACCGCCACCTTTTCAGCTTCGGGAAGCGAAAAATCCCTGCATAGATAATGAACGGCAAGACTCTTATAGAAATCGGGCAGGTCATTGCTGATGCTCACGGGGCCGGCGTAGTACTGCAGTTCAGGACATTTCAATGTGGAGAGCGTAAGTCCGGTAAACAGAAGCCGGAGCGGATGGATTTCCCTCTGGTACTTTTTAACGATAAATGAACGTCCGAGTTCCATGGCAAGACTGAGGACGGGTTCAGCACCATCCTGATAACGGAAGAGACTCGCAGTGTAGAACCCATCCACACCCCCGTGCTCGTTCACTATCTCTTTTCCGAAACCAAGACGGTATGCGCCCACGATTTCCCCGTTAGGGACGTTCCAAAGAAGCATCTGATGATAATACGAATCATACTTGTCTGTATCGTCACTGTGCCCCGTACCTTCACCGACGGCACGGAATGTCTCCTCACGAAGCCTGGCGACTTCTTTCATTAATGCCGGAGCCTCGCTCTCCCGGAAAAGATACACCCTGTAATCTCCTACTTCGCAAAGCATCTTGTCTTTCGAAGCTGCTATCTCCGAGCGCAGCTGTTCGGCAGGAACCGGTTCGGCAATCGCCTCGGCAGTGTTTTGAGCGTTCTCACTTTCAAATTGAGAGCATTGTACCTCTAGGGCATAGCACCTGTTTCTCAAATACCTGCCAAGCGTCTGTACATCCATTTCGGCAAAATCGGAGGGCTGGATGGGCTTTCCGATACGCACCTTTACACAACGTCCCTTTTTATTAAGCATTTCATGCACGAGCCGAATCGTCCTCAGGCGAGGATGAATCTTTCCGAGCAGATGGAAGAGCGTGGAATTCTGTCCTTCGAAATAAATGGGGATGACCGGCATGCCGGATTTCTTAACCATTTTGATAATGTTCTCCGCCCAAGGGATGTCGGTGACAGTATGTCCCTTGCCGTGCCAGGTGGCAACTTCTCCTGCCGGGAAGAGTCCCAGCGGATGGTTTCCTTCAAGATGCTCGAGAGCGGCACGAATGCCCGTGATGCTCCTGACCCCGCCGGCAGAGAAATTGTCAACGGGAATGAAACTGTCTTTCAACGTAGGAAGCAAGGTAAGAAGGAATGTCGTAAGTATCTTGTAATCCGCACGCCTGGAACCGATTACCGCGCTCAGGATCATCCCGTCTATGCTTCCGTAATGATGATTGGATACGGTAATGAATCCCCCCTCTGCAGGTATATACCGGAGTTGCTCTTCCGGAATATCGTAACTGACTCCGACAGCCTTCAGGATATTCTCGGAGAAATCGGGTCCGAAAGTATTATTATACTGCGAATAAATACGATTAATTTTCCCCAGTTCCAGCACGTTGTAGGCTACACGGGCTGCACATTTCCCGAAGAATCCCTTGAGGCCTAGGGCCTTTTGCAGATCCGGGACATCGAGAATTACAGGTTTAATTTCGGTCTTGGTCATAGTAACAATCAGCAAATATAATTATTTTTTATCTTTGTACCATCATGCAGGTAAACTCAGACAACATCTCTTTGATGGCAACCCGTATCCGCAAGATACTTTTGGTATGCAACAATTACGATAATTTTTCACTCGAAGAGGACGGAAGGCTCGATGCCAGGATCTCACGGGAATACTCTGAACTTAATCTGTCGAATCCCCCGGTGTTCCGCCGCGTTGAAACGCCCACCGAAGCGCTCGAACTCGTTAACGGGGGCGAATCCTTCGACCTCGTAATCACTATGTACAATGTCGGTTCTGCAGATGTGTACAACTTCTCAAAGCAGATGAAGGAGTGCGCACCTGATACCCCTTTCGTACTTCTCACTTCATACTCGAAGGAAGTTTACCGGAAAATGGAAGAACAGGACCGCAGTTGCATCGACTATATTTTCTGCTGGAGCGGCTCCACCGATCTCATAATAGCCATCATCAAACTTCTGGAAGACAGTTTGAACGCAGATGATGATATCCTCTCGCAAGGGGTACAGTGCATACTGCTGATAGAAGATTCTGTCCGATATTATTCAAGTTATCTGCCACTGTTGTACAAACTTGTGCTGCAGCAGAACGTGGCTGCTCTCAAGGACGCTCTCAATGAAGACCAGCAGATTTTCCGAAAGCGCGCCCGGCCGAAAATCCTGATGGCCACAAACTACGATGATGCAGTACAGCTTTTCGAACGATATAAGGAGCAGTTGCTCGGTGTCATCTCCGACATAGGTTTCGTTCTTCACAGGGGAGACCGGTCCGCAGATGAAAAACTGGATGCAGGGGTGGATCTCTGCAAACGTATCAGGAGCGAAGTTCCGAAAATGCCAATACTGATGCAATCTTCGCAGGAAAGCATGCGCAGCGTCGCAGAGAGCCTGGGTGCCGGCTTCCTTATGAAGCGTTCAAAGACCCTCACGCATGACCTTGGAGAATATATCGGACGCGAGTTTGGCTTTGGCGATTTCATGGTTTCGGCACAGCATCATACATGGAGAGCCACCGACCTTCAGGGCGCGGAGAAGATCATCTCCGAACTTCCGGAAGCAACGCTTACCGCCATGCGGGCTAAGAATTATGTGTCCCGATGGTTGCTTGCAAGGGGTATTTTCTCTGTAGGCAACAAACTTAAGAATGGCACATTCTCTTCAACCGAGCATTTCCGGTCAACGGCTGTAAAACTTATTCACGACTATCGTCTTGCCCAGGGGCTCGGAGTCGTGGCCAGGTTTAATCCCGAGACCTACAACGACACAATAGGATTCGCCCGCATCGGAGAAGGGTCCATAGGCGGAAAAGCCCGCGGACTTGCTTTTTTAGGCCACCTGTTGTACAAATACAACCTGTATGACAAATGGGAGAACGTCCGCTTGACCGTTCCCCGCACGCTGGTCATATCAACCGAATACTTCGACCGGTTCATCCTTGAAAACGGCCTGCAGTATGTCATCAACTCCGATGTATCCGACAGCGAACTGCTTACACAGTTCGTGTCTTCCACTCTCCCACAGGATTTGATGGACTCTCTGAGGGTTTTCCTCCGACAAGTAACGAGGCCCCTTGCAGTACGATCCTCCTCAAAACTAGAAGATTCTTATTATCAGCCTTTTGCCGGGGTATATTCAACATATATGATACCTCGTACCGAAAATGAAGACCAGCAGCTCAGGCTTCTTGGCAACGCAATAAAAAGCGTATATGCATCTGTTTATTTTGCATCGTCCAGAGGTTATATCACCGCTACGGCCAACGTCATATCCGAAGAAAAGATGGGAATCATCCTCCAGGAACTCTGCGGAAGCGAAGATGAAGGGTTCTTCTTCCCTACCCTATCCGGAGTGGCTCGTTCGGTCAATTTCTATCCCGTCGGACACGAAAAAGCCGAAGAAGGCATCGCAAAGATTGCTTTCGGTCTAGGCAAAGCGGTAGTTGACGGTGAACAGGTGCTGCGTTTCAGCCCGCACTACCCCCGGAACGTCATCCAGACATCTACACCCGAACTCACCATGCGCGACACCCAACAGGTAATGTATGCGCTCAATCTTCTTCCGGGCAAGTTCAAGACCTCGGTAGATGACGCGGTGAACCTTGAAAGAATCCCGATCGCCGATTGCGGACGCTTCCGCGAGTTTTCAAAGGTGGTTTCCACCTACGACTTGCAAAACCAGCGCATGGTCGACTCCCCTTCTATTCAGGGGCCCAAATTCGTCACTTTCTCCCACATACTGCGCTATAACACTTTTCCTCTTGCCGGAATACTTCGGGAACTGCTGCAGATTGCCCAGACCGAAATGAAGAGCAGCGTAGAGATTGAGTTCGCCGCCGACGTGGATGCAGGCATTTTCGATCTGCTGCAGATCCGTCCAATTTCATCGGACAGTCTCAACACCGAAGTGGACTGGCGGAAGATAGACGACAGCGGAGCTTTCATCCGTTCCAGCTGCGCGCTTGGAACAGGATGGATGCGAGGAATAAAGGACATCGTGTATCTCAAGAAGAATGCTTTCGACAAAATGCGCACACGGGAGATTGCCGCAGAGCTGAAGGCGCTGAACGCGCATCTTCGCGATGAGGGACGCGGCTATGTCCTCATTGGTTACGGAAGATGGGGTTCCTGCATCCCGACCCTGGGAGTACCGGTGGTATGGAGCGACATTTCCGAGGCCAAGGCCCTGATAGAATGTTCGTTGCCGGATTTCCGCGTCGATCCCAGCCAGGGTTCCCACTTCTTCCAGAACCTGACCTCCTTCAACGCCGGATACATCAGCGTAGATCCCTGGTCACGGCCCAAAGACTTTATTGATTTTGATGTTCTGGAAAAACTGCCCGCCTGCGAAGAAAGCGTTTTTCTCCGTCACATCCGGCTTGATACTGAACTGCAGGCCTGCGTGGACGGCCGCGAAAACCGCGCAATGCTGAAACTGTAATTCCAGGATCGAAGGCTGGTTTTCGGAAAAATCATAAAGCCCGACCTCACGGCCGGACTTTATGAAGTATAGTTTTACGCAAAAAGTTTAATTATGTCGTCTATATCTATATCCAAAAGCCGTGCCTTTTTTGCAATTTTTGGGAGTTCTTCCTGTAAAAATTTTTCTTTTTCGACTTTTCGGATGGTCTGAGCAGCTTTTTTGCATACAAAAAAACCGATCCCCCGCTTGTTGTAGATGATGCCCTGTTCGGTGAGGGCATCGTATGTACGTGCCACAGTGTTGGGATTGACACCTATCTGGGCTCCGTATTCACGAACCGAAGGGAGTCTGTCCTCCTCCTTCAGTTTCCCCTGCAGGATACTGTTGCAAATCGCATCGGCTATCTGCAGATATATCGGGCGGTTAGCGTCGAATTCCATAGCTTAATGCTTTAAAGTTTTAATTCTGAAGAAAATAGCCAGATCCAGCACGACAAACTCTACCACATAGAGAGTATATACCACGGCATTAAGTGTATGCATCAGACTGTCTTCATTAATATCCTCCGGGCTGATATGCATGTTCCCGTTGAAAAGTATGCCCAAAGCCATGGTCATCAGCAGTCCGAGAGCAAAAAGCGACAGGAAAGTATACACCACCTTGTGTTTGCGGAAGTACATCGCTCCAAGCGTAAAGACCAGGATATCCGCACACCAGCTTAGATATATGGCCCAGGGGCCTCCGACCGCGAAACTGACGTTTTCGGAATGGAATTCAGCGAGCACCGATCCAAGGCCGTCCATCATCTTGGGAAGACCCATCGCAGGATAGGTATTGAACAACAGTGAAAGCAGTCCGTCACATGCAACGATAACGGCAAACCATACCAGCGGAACAACCACGCAGGTTATGAGCAGCACGGAAGCAAATTTTTCCAATCGGGAGGCGGGCAGCATCAGCCAGTCGGAACCGGCCTTCTTATCGGTAAGATGTCCGTAATTCTGCACCGGGAATGCGATGACGGCAAAAAAGAACGAGCTTATGTATGCCGCAGCGATTCCGCCTATGCCGAACGAGCCGAATTGACCGCCGAAAATAAGGCCAAACAACTGATGTATCGCAAATATCCAAACAGGAAGGCAGGCTATAGCGAGAAGTGTGACACCGGATCTCTGCCAGGCAGATACAAGGTCAAAGCAGAAATACTTCCCGAACCTCTTGAAATCAAATATCTTATTCATGGCTGAAAATACCTTTGACGAGTTCTTTATGTTTATGTACTGTATTGAAGAGGGCCTCCACATTCAGTTTACTCTCCTCTCCCGTGACATTATGCTGAACTTGTATGAATCCACCTGGAATCTGTTCGCTATAGAGGCTGTCCGGGTTTAGGACCGTTCCGTAGTCAAAGAAGAGTTTTGAGGTAATCTCCTGCACGGATGCATTCAACAGAACATCCCTTTTATCGAGAATAATAATAGGATCGATTATGTTTTCAAGATCTTTCACCTGATGAGTGGAAATCACGATAATCGAATCTTCCCTGGTATAATTCATGATAGCTTTGCGGAACTGCGCTTTCGAAGGGATGTCAAGCCCGTTAGTAGGCTCATCGAGATACAGGTGCTTTGTAGAGCAGGCCAAAGCGAAAGAAATCCAGGTCTTTTTGAGTTGTCCAGCCGACATGGCATCCATTTTCTGGTTGGTATCCATCTCGAAGATATTCATGATCTCAGAGAACTTGGAAACAGAAAAGTCCGGCCAAAAGATACCCTTCTGTCTTGCAAAAGAGATTGCCGTGGCATTCGGACCCCAGACTTCATCCGGAAGATAGAACTGACCGGCAAGGAAGTCCGGTTCCCTGTCATAGGGAGCAAAGCCGTCAACATCTATGCTGCCTCGTTGCACATTCTTAAGACCGCTGAGAAGGGTCAGGAGCGTGGTTTTCCCCACACCGTTCTCCCCCAGCAGTCCGTAGATCTTTCCCTCTTCCAAAGAGAGGGAAATCTTCTCCAGACACGGCACGGATCCGTAGCTGAAAGAAATATTGTTCACCTTTATCATAGTGTATTAGTTTAATAGTACACTGCAAAGGTAAACAATTATTTTAAATAACCAAATCTATTTCTGTTTTTTTTCAGGTTTACCGTTTTG
>CACXHM010000035.1 GCA_902767465.1 uncultured Bacteroidia bacterium | reverse complement strand
TCGCCGCGAAGGCCGAGTTTTATGATCTGAGACGCTTTCCCTGTAGCTCCCTTGTCGAAGCCTGCGGGAACCACATAATCTACAGCAGATGTTATTTCTGAAGATATTTCATTGAAACTGGAAGGAGTTTCTTCACCAGAAATGTTCGCCGAGGTTGAAACAAGCGGCTTGCGAAGGCGTCGTACCAACTGCTTGCAAAAGTCGTTCAATGGAATGCGGATGCCCACCGAACCGTCTTCGGCCACTACCTCGGGAGCCAGATACTGGGCTCCGGGGTAGATGATGGTCATTGGCGCATCGTTTACCTCAACCAGGTCGATGGCTATGGACGGAATCTGCTTCACGTGCTTTGCCACCATATCCATATCACTTGCAAGAAGCACAAGGGATTTGGCTCCGCTGCGCCTTTTTATTTCAAAAATTCTTGAAACGGCAGCCGAATTGGTTGCATCGCATCCAAGCCCCCACACTGTGTCGGTAGGGTACAAAATTACACCGCCCTGTTTCAAAACCGTAAGGGCTTCGGCAATGACTGTATCAATAGTGGACATAGGAATTATTGTTTTTTTTGCGGCGTTTATACCACCACCATATCAGGATGAATCCTATCAAGGCCCCGCCAAGATGGGCAAAGTGTGCCACGCCTGCCTGGGTTCCGGTAACACCGGTAAACAGTTCTATGCCAATAAAAATCACTGCCATCCATTTTGCGGAAAGAGTCACAGGTGGGAATATCAGGGTAAGTTTGGCTTCAGGGAAAATCATGGCGAATGCCACGATAACTCCGTAAACGCATCCCGAAGCACCTACTGTAGGCACCATCTGTATGGCACTGTCCATGGCCTGGACCCCCAGCTGCGCTGCCGCCGCTCCGAGTCCGCTCAGGAAATACAAGATCAAGAAACGTTTCTGCCCGATGATCCGTTCTACCGCCATCCCGAAAATGTATAGGGAATACATGTTGAAAAACAGGTGCCAGAAACCTCCATGCATAAACATGTATGAAAGGGGTTGCCACAGTTTGAACCAGGGGGTGGCCGGATAGAACAGTGCGAAATTCTTCATCATGAAACCTTCGTTCACCATGGTGGCCAGAAAGAATATCACGTTGATAATTATAAGGTGCACCGTAATCGGCAATTGTCGTCTGTTATCTTGTATGTAGGGCATAGTCTATTGAAATCTTTTTTCCAGTTCTTCTGCACTCAGCAATGCTGTAATCTTCTTTCCGGAGGAGGTTAGCTCGGAATTGTCGCATGAAAAGAGTTTGTCTATCAGTTCCTGAGCCTGCTGAGCATTCTTGGGAGCTTCCACGTTAAGACTGCCAAGAGTGGCAAGTTTGGATGCAAGTTTGGAACGTACTATTTCCGGGACTCCCGATGTCTCATCTGACAGTATCAGTATCAGGTCCTGAACCATCTGCTGCACCTTTCCGGCTTCGCACGAATAACCTTCCGGCACACCGTTCACGACCACGGTATCGTTGCCGAACGGGATGATGTCGAATCCTGCGGATGCGAGCATGGCGGCATGTTCGTCGAAAAGCAGCCTTGGAACCGTCCCTATCTGAACCTGTACGGGGAAAAGAGCTGTTTGGGTAACCGGAACGTTCTGTGAAAGGGCACGGAGGGTTTTTTCATAGAGAATTCGCTCCCAGGCCCTGCGGATATGCACCATCAGCACTCCGGAAGCCGACGGCGCGATGATGATTCGCCCTCCCACAATCAGGGCTTTCGAATTTGCCGCCTGATTCTCTTCGAACAAAGCTCCGTAATTCGGATTCTGTTCCCAGGCGGAAGACGGCCTGTCAAACCCGGTCTGGCCGGAATGCCCTCCGGCATTATCTCCTTGCCAGTTCCCCCCGTCGTCCCCGGCATTACTTGGAGTGTCAAACGGATTATACCCCGGATCCAGAACCGGCCCCGGAGCAACGGGTGAAGAGCCTCTGTATTCTTCGAAGCTGCGATTCATCTGCGGTATTTCTATCCGGTTTTCAGTTTCGAAGTCCAATCCGTCCCCAAAGGCATTCTTTCCAAGTGTCTCACGTACACAGGCATATATGGTCTGGAAGATTACCACCTCTTCTTCGAATTTTACTTCGGCTTTTGTGGGGTGGATGTTCACATCCACGCTCTCCGGAGGAGTCTCCAGCCAAATAAAATAAGAAGGAGTATAGCCTTCAGGCAGATACTCTTCGTAGGCTTTCATTACTGCCTTGTGAAGGTAGGGGCTGCGGAAATATCGTCCGTTTATGAAGAAGAACTGGTTTCCTATGGTTTTGCGCGCTGCATCAGGCTTCGCCAGGAATCCGCTGACGCGCACTATTGATGTTTCCGCTGTAATATCTACCAAATCGCTCGCCACACCGGAGCCCATCAAATCAAGTACCCTGAATTTCAGGGATTTGACAGGACGGAGGCGGAATATGTCGCGTCCGTTCGAATTGAGGCTGAAGCCGGTATCGGGACAGGTGAGCGCAACGCGGGTGAATTCCTCTACGATGTGTCGCAGTTCTACATTGTCGGACTTGAGGAACTTCCGGCGTGCAGGAGTATTGTAGAAAAGGTTTCTGATAAGGAAATTGCTTCCGGAAGGAGCAGCTATCGAAGATGTTTTGACCGCACCGGGACCTGAAATGCTTACCTGCGTAGCAGTATCGTCATCCGGACGCCTTGTTTTGAGAGTAACCTCGGCAACGGCTGCGATGGAAGCGAGAGCTTCTCCCCGGAATCCGTAGCTATGTATGTGTTGCAAATCCTCTGCTTCCGCGATTTTTGAGGTAGCATGCCTCTCGAAACAAAGTACTGCATCTGCAGGGCTCATACCGGACCCGTTGTCAATCACTTGCATTAAGGTCCGTCCGGCATCTTTCACCACCACGTCCACTTGCGTAGCTCCTGCATCTACTGCGTTCTCCATCAGCTCTTTGATAACGGATGCAGGGCGCTGGACCACCTCCCCGGCGGCTATCATGTTTGCAATATTTGCTGGCAGGACTTTCAGTTTTCCCATTATAGCATCGAGTAGAATTTTGCAATGAAATACAGGACGGCCGCAACCAGCAGCAACGTTACTATTCCGATAATGGTATGCACTCTCTGCATGGGTGTGCGCGTTTTCTGATAGGCGCCGTCGCGAAAGGCTCCATGAATGTAACTGCCGGGAACATATTCGCCTTCCTTTTTGTCGGCGCTGCCGTCTACTGCTCCGAATTTGCGTTTTCGCTCCTCGGCATCCTTGTCGTAATACATCGGTTTGTAGTTGAACACCCGATGCTCGTTATCTCCGAAAAAATTGAATAATCCCATAGTTTACAAAGTTAACAAAAAATATGTTGTATATTTGCTTCCATGCAAATACGAATAGGACAAGGTTACGATGTTCATGCCATTGCAGATGGACTTCCAATGTGGTTGGGCGGTGTGCAGATCCCTTCCGATAGGGGTTTTGTCGCCCATTCCGACGGCGACGTAGCAATCCACGCACTCTGCGATGCGCTTCTTGGCGCGGCGGCAAAAGGGGATATCGGCCTGCATTTCCCGGACAACTCACAGCAGTGGAAGGGGGCCGACAGCAAAGACCTGCTCCGGCGCGTCGTGGAGATGCTCTCAGCTGACGGTTGGAAGGTGGGCAACGTGGACATCACCATTGCACTCCAATCCCCGAAGTTGCGTCATCACATCGATGCTATGCGCTCCACCCTTGCTCCGATTCTCGGAGCCCCCGCAGATGCGGTCAGCATAAAGGCTACCACCACCGAAAGGCTCGGCTTTGTCGGCCGTGGCGAAGGTTGTGAGGCCTGGGCTGTGGCACTTATCTGCCGATAAAAAAAGACCGCCCTTTGCAGGACGGCCCTTTCTTTCTGTCTCGAAAAAATTACTTGACAGCGTCTTTTGCTTTTTCGGCACCGGCTGCAATAGCTTCCTTTGCAACATCAACGGCTGCATCTTTGGCTGCATCCTTAACTTCGTCAGTTGCGCTCTTCTCAACGACAACTTCCTTTGCAGGCTCAGCAGCGGGTTCAGCATTGGCCTCTTTGGCCTTCTTGTTTCCGCAAGAGGCGGCGCAGACGGTGAGGGCTGCAACTGCCAGAATAACGTAGATCTTCTTCATAAGGCAATAAACTTTAAAAAATTAACCGGTTAAAACATTGTGACATAAGCATCACGATGCAAACATACGAATTTTTTTTTCAAAGTGGTTGAAAAATATCATCAAATTTAACCTCAGCAGTATTTTTCGTATATTTGCAGTCCGAAATTGAACGCAATGGTACTTTTGTTTGTTTTCCTTTTGGGCGCAATGCTCATCTCCTTTCTCTGCTCCGTGCTTGAGGCAACGCTGATGAGTACTCCTATCTCCTACATAACCATGAAAGAGGAAGAAGGTGACAAAAGGGCCGTTCTCATGAAAAAATACAAAACAGAACCTTCTCAGGCCCTTGCTGCCATCCTTTCGCTGAATACTATCGCAAATACTATAGGCGCTGCTGGAGTGGGCCGGCAGGCGACCATCGTGTTCGGCAGTCATTGGTTCGGTCTGGTGAGTGCAATTACCACCATTCTGATTCTCGTGTTTTCGGAGATTATCCCCAAGAATCTCGGTACCGCAAGATGGAAAAGTCTGATGGGCTTTGTAGCAGTTACGATCCGCGGCCTCATCTTTTGCCTCTATCCAATAGTGGTGTGCGTGGAATGGCTGCAGAAGCGCATCACTCCTGAAGATGCCGACGCAACGGTTTCACGCGAAGAAGTGGGAGCACTTGCAGATGTCGCCGAGGAATCCGGAGAGTTGGACGAGGATGAAAATGAGGTGATTCAGAATATTATCTCCCTGGATGAAATGACGGCATCAGATGCGATGACACCCCGTGTGGTGGCCGCCATCGCCCCGGAGGATATGACGCTGAAACGCTTCTACAAAGACAAGCGCTTTATGCATCACAGCCGAATCCCGGTCTATGCCGATAACGATGAGTACATCACCGGGTACATTCTCCGCATGGAGGCCCTTCAGATGATGGCCGACGACAAGGAAGACGTGACCCTTGGGGCTCTGCGGCGCGATATCGCCTCATTCCCGGAAGAGACTACCCTGGACGTGATATGGGATGAAATGATCTCTAAGGACGAGCCCATCAGTGTGGTAATCAACGAATACGGTTCTTTTCAGGGAATTCTTACCCTGGAAGATGTGATTGAGACCATCTTCGGCAACGAAATTGTGGACGAACGCGACGAGGTTCGTGATATGCAGCAGCTTGCCAAAGACCGCTACCGCCGGCGCAAACAGGCCAGGAAGGCCGTGAAGAAATAGTTATTCTCCGCTTTGTTTGTTTCCCCTCATTCGCTCAACGCTCCACATGCGGAAGGCGCTGGGCCACGGGGCGAGGATGTCGCTGAAATAGCCGGCTTCTATCACCGGACGGTACTTGGTGAACCGGGCCTGGAAAGCCGCTTCGCTCTGGCTTCCCACCGGGCGCTGCTGCCCGCGGATAATCTGCCCCTTGTGTGTGGTGATGCATTGCAGGGAATTCGCCCACATGAGTTTCGCTACCCGTTCCCAAAAAGGATTACCAGTTATGGCAGCCAGATTATACAGGTCCGGAACGATCAGCTCGCCCCAGGTGTCAATTCCCTGGTGCTCGGCGCTCACGGCCGTTCCTCCGACGGTATGATACTCATATACGGAGAAATCTGTTTCGGGCGCGTAGATTCCGTCAAAAAAGAACATCCAGCTGGTGAAATAATACGCAGCTTTTTGCGCCCGCTGCAGATGGATGGGATCTCCTGTGATTTCATAAAGACTAATAGCCCCGTTTACCAGAGGCCAGGAGGTTTCCTTATCTATGCAATAACAGTCGATGGCTCCGGCGGTACATTCGAAACGGTCCAGATCCCTTGTGAAATAGAAATCTTCGGCCCTGAGAGCGGCACCCAGGTATTTCTGCTCCCCGCTTTCCCGGTAGAATTCAATAAGTGCAGGAATAAGGAAACTGCCGATTGTTCCAGCCTGCTGCGCGGGACGGCCATCCACATACCAGCTCTTGCCGAATCCCCACTTGTCAGACCAGTTGCCAATGAAAAAATCGCAGATGCGGCGGGCAAAATCAAAATACTCTGCCTTGGATATCCCGTTATCTGCGAGCAGTCGGAACATTCTTACCGCCTCGGCCGCCGCCCAGCCCATGTTGCAGGCGTCCGGCTTCCGACGGGATGTGGCATCTTCGTCAAAGTTATGGTTATAGCAGGTATAAAGGAGACCGCTGGAATGCTGCGTTTCGCAAAAAGCGTCATATATCCCTATGGCCTTTTCCAGAAGATCATTGTCGCGGTCGCGAAGAGCTTTCACCGCAAGCATCCTGGCATTCAGGAAGTTCTGCCCGGCCCAGCCCACTTCGAAGGTCTGGCAGTAGGTCCCGATATCCGTCCAGTATTCGTACTTCATCCGTTCGGCCATTTCCTCGCGGCTGATCTTCATGGAAGCGCAGTCGTGTGCCATCCGGTTGGTATAGTGTTCATTAACCAGCCACTTCCCTTTGTACAGATACAGTAGGGAATGGATGTATTTTATTCCCAGGTCAAAGACCTCGTTATTGTCGAGACATGGCTCCAACTGTGGATTCAGAAGATCCAGGGCCTTTTCCACAAGGCTTGCCGCGGCGAAATTCTTCCACCTTGGAGGGCATACACAGACATAACTGCAGGCTGTGAAGGACTCGCCGGGCGCCAGAGTTATGTAAGAGTCGTATCTTGGGCCGAAAACACCTTTTGACTCATACGTTACGGGGGCTTCAGTTACCGGACGGATAATCACATGCTCATAGCGTCCATCCGGAAGTTTTTCCAGAGAACACGAACTCTCAAGGGAAGCAGAGGTATTTGCGGCGGCAAAAAGAGCAAGGCCGCAGGAGGCGTTTTCCGTGAGCGTACAGGAGGGGATACCGGTGCGCTGGTAGGAAAAAACCCACGGCTGTCCCTCATGGGTAAGTCCTTTTGGCGTCAGGGTTGCACCGAACTCATTTCCGTTGTAATTGACGCAGGGAATCAGATATCGCTCTGCACGAAAAATGTCACGGACGCGGATTTCATCCTTGAAACGTATCGTATCCTGCGAGGTATTCCGGACCGATCGGGTTATGGAGTAGGAGCCGCCTCCAAGATAGCGCACGTCCTCTCCTGCAAGGACCAGCCCCTCTGCCGCCGGACGGTATTGAAGCAGCTCTGCCACTGCCTTCCGGCGGGAACCCACAAACCCGTCCGTCCCCAGCAGTTTAGACGCTGAAAGTGCCGGAATGCCGGACAACAGCAGCCATGCGGTAATAAGAGTGAGTCGATACATATCAATAACAAATATAGTCATTTACGGCTACAAAGATAGGGATTCCATTCTTTTCTCCATCCATGTCCGTTTCGTCCCACAGCGGAGTGAAACATCGGGCCAAGTCCAAATCCCTGTGTTTACAGGCGTTCACTAGCCCTGCTGGGAATGGTTGGATTTTATGGCGAGGATCATTCCCGGCTTAACCCCGTTCTACGGCAGACCTTCCAGGATTATGGCCCTTTTCAAGGAAGGTCCTGAGTTTTCTGCCGGGACCTTCCTTATTTCGAAGTCTTTTCAAGGAAGGTCGGCAGGATTTGTTGTCTTTTGATGTTCTTTTGGCAACTTTTGCGACTTTGATGGTTTTTGTCTAGTCCTGATATAAGTTTA
>CACXHM010000034.1 GCA_902767465.1 uncultured Bacteroidia bacterium | reverse complement strand
GGTTGTGGAAGATGTCGATGGCAGCGAAAATTGCCGCACGCATGGAACGGGGATCCGCTTCATCGCGTCCGGCCAGTTCGAAGGCAGTGCCATGATCCGGAGAAGTGCGCACCACAGGAAGACCGGCCGTGTAGTTCACGCCGGCCGCAGAGACGATGACCTTGAAAGGGGCAAGACCCTGGTCGTGATACATGGCAAGGGTGGCGTCGAACTTTTCGTAATGCCCCATCCCGAAATACCCGTCGGGTGAGAACGGGCCAAAGGCGAGGATTCCTTCTTCAACCGCCTTCTTTATTGCCGGGATTATTACTGTCTGCTCCTCGGTGCCGAGAAGGCCGCTGTCTCCGCTATGGGGATTGAGGCTGAGCACCCCGATTCGCGGATTATTGATGCAGAAATCTTCCTCCAGCGACTTTTTCATCAGCCTGAGCTTGCTCAGAATCTTATCCTCGGTAATGGATGCAGGCACATCTTTGAGTGGAATGTGACCGGTTACCACCCCGACCTTCAGCCGCTCGCTGATCATTAGCATCGTTACATCCTTCACGCCGAAAGCTTCCTGAAGAAACTCGGTGTGACCCGGGAAACCGAAGCCTTCGGCCACTATGGCTTTCTTGTTTATGGGGCCGGTGACAAGGACATCGATATCACCTGCTTTCAAATCCTTCACCGCGCGGTCGAGAGCGGTAATGGCAGCCTTAGCGGATGCTGCAGTGGCACCTCCGGGTTCTGCAAACACGTTGTCCGGCAGGCATGTTAGAATATTAACCCTCTTCGGATGAGCCTCCCTCGCATTGGAAATGGCATTCGTGGCCATTTCCTCAATCTCGGGAATGGTTTTGCGGTAAAAACTGAAAATCTTGCTCGATCCATAAATGACCGGAGTGAACATATCGAGGATACGGGGATCAGCAAGGGCCTTGATTATGACTTCATAGCCTATTCCATTGCTGTCGCCTTGGGTAATACCCACCACAATTTTATCTTTCATAACGCGAGTGTATTGTCTTCGTTGGAAATATATCCCTCATCTGCAGGGAGATCCGGCTGGGAACCCGCCGCCACCGCAAGACGGTCGCACCGTTCGTTCTCGGGATGGCCGGCATGTCCCTTAAGCCAATGGAAATGAACATTATGGGCCTTGTACAAAGGGAGGAAACGCAACCAAAGATCGGCATTTTTCTTCTTTTTGAACCCCGTGGTAACCCATCCGTCCAGCCACTTCTGCTCAACAGCGTTCACGACGTAAGACGAGTCGCTCCAAACCTCAATGTCAGCGCCTTCCCACTTGACGGCCTCCAGGCCGCGGATAACCGCCATCAACTCCATACGATTGTTGGTTGTGAGTGCAAATCCCCCGGAAAGTTCCTTGCGAAGTGGTCCGCAGACAAGCACGGCTCCCCAGCCTCCAGGACCGGGATTTCCGCTAGCCGAACCGTCGGTATAAAGGTAGATGACAGGCCGTTTTTCCATTTTTCGCAAAAATAATTAAATTTGTGGGATTATGCGAGGGAAAAGGTTCAATATTCTGGTAACAGGGGCGAACGGACAGCTCGGAAGATGCATCCGGGACGCTTCGGAGGGCAGTGCCCATCGTTACATTTTCTCCGATGTAAACGATGTCCCCGGACTAGAAACACTGAGTCTCGATATCACCGACCAGGCAGCGGCCAGGCTTGTAACCGAATCCGAATCGGTGGATATAATCATCAATTGCGCCGGATTCACAAACGTGGACAAGGCTGAAACCGAAACAGTATTTGCAGACCTCCTCAACCGCGAGGCTGTGGCAAACCTGGCAGTTTGTGCAAAAAGCCGCGATGCTCTCCTCATCCACATCTCAACCGACTACATCTTTTCGGGCAACGACTGCGAGCCCATAGCCGAGGATGCCACCCCGGCGCCGCTCGGCGTGTATGGAGCCACCAAACTCGCTGGCGAAAAAGCGATTCTTGACTCGGGATGCAGGCATATCATCATCCGCACGGCGTGGCTTTATTCGAAATACGGACGCAATTTTGTCAAGACCATAATAGGTCTCTCGGAGCAGAGACCCGAGATCACGGTAGTGAGCGACCAGATAGGCACACCTACCCGTGCCGAAGACCTGGCAGCTTTTATTGTGGGCTTGATAGAAAAAGGGCAGGATACGGAGGAAGGAATCTACAATTACACCGGAGAGGGAGTCGCCAGCTGGTATGATTTCGCACACGAAATATGCACCGTCAGAGGGTCAGCTTGCAAGGTTCTTCCTTGCAGCAGCGAAGATTACCCCACGGCCGCCAGAAGGCCCCACTACTCCGTCCTGGACAAAAGCCTGGTAAAGAAAACATTCGGAATCGAGCTTCCCCACTGGACCGAGACCCTGAAAACCTGCCTCGAAACGCTATGATCATAGAACAAACCCTCATTCCCGACGTACTGATATTGCACCCCCGGATTTTCAAAGATGCCAGAGGGTATTTTTTTGAGTCCTTCAACGAAAGGGATTTTTCGGAACATGTCACCCCTGTGCATTTCGTTCAGGACAACGAAAGCAAATCGTGCTACGGTGTTGTCAGGGGACTGCATTTCCAGAAAGGGAGCGCGGCTCAGGCCAAACTGGTACGCGTAATCGAAGGGAAGGTGCTCGACATTGCAGTGGATCTGAGAGGCGGCAGTCCCACATTCGGAAAGTGGGTCGGCGTCGAGCTTTCCGGAGAAAATGCCGCACAGCTTTTCATTCCCAGGGGGTTTGCACACGGCTTCAGCGTGCTCAGCAAAGAAGCGGTTTTCCAATACAAATGCGACAATTTCTACAATCCTGCCGCAGAGGGAGCAATCGCATGGAACGACCCGGACCTGGGAATCGACTGGAAAATTCCGGCCGGACACATAATCCTTTCGGAAAAGGACAAAAAACACCCCAGGCTCAAGGATATACCGCAGGAAGAACTGCCCGGACGGCAATTACATACAATACCATTATGAGAAGAGTTGCCATACAGGGTTATTCCGGCTGTTTCCACGAAGAAGCGGCGCGAAGGTTCTACTCAACATCTACGGGAGAAGAAAATGTAGAGATAGTGGAATGCGACACCTTTGAGGGCCTGTATTCCGCCATGCGCGAAGGGCGTGCGGATGCCGCCGTGATGGCTATCGAGAACACTGTCTCCGGAGGACTCATCCCAAATTTCGACCTCCTGCGGAAAAACCCTCAGAAGGTGAAGGGCGAAGTATTCCTCAGGATCGAGCAGAACCTGATGGCAATTCCCGGCCAGAAGATCGAAGATCTGCATGAGGTGCGCACCCACTACATGGCAATCAATCAAACCCGGGAGTTCTTTGCTTCCATGCCGCATATCCGGCTGGTGGAATCGGAAGATACCGCAAAATCTGCCGCGCAGATAGCACGCGAAGGCATCAAGGGAGTGGGAGCCGTGGCATCCGCACTTGCCGCCAAGCTCTACGGCCTGGAGATTCTTGCACCCGGCATCGAAACTTATAAACAGAATTTCACCCGTTTCCTCATAATGGACGACGGCATGGAGGTTGACGAGCAAAAAATCAACAAAGCCTCTCTCTGCTTCACGCTCCCCCACACCCCGGGATCACTCGCGCACATACTCACCATCCTTTCATTCTACGAAATGAATCTCACAAGGATACAGTCCCTGCCCATCCCTGGAAAAGAATGGCAGTATTTCTTCTACGCCGACATCAAATTTGCATCGCTCAAGAGATACCGCCAGGCCCTTGCAGCCGTAAGGCCGCTCATCGAAGAATTCCAGATACTCGGAGAATATTCAGCAGCACTATGATAATAAGCCCCGCACAACGCACCGGTGACGTCAGGGAATATTATTTCTCAACGAAGAACCGTGAAATAGCTGCACTCAATGCAGACGGACGCACCGAACCGGTAATCAACCTTGGTATCGGTTCTCCCGACGGGACGCCGCCCTCCGCTGCCATAGACGCACTTGTAGAAAACGCCCGCAAAGACGGAGTTCACGGCTACCAGAGCTACACGGGCATTCCCGAACTGCGGGCTGCTTTTGCCTCATGGTACAAGCGCTGGTACGGTGTCAGCCTCGATCCGGCTTCCGAAATCCAACCGCTCACAGGATCGAAAGAAGGGATACTGATCACATCACTTGCTTTCCTGAACAAAGGCGACAAAGTGCTGGTGCCAGACCCGGGCTACCCCACCTATAGTTCCGCATCACGCCTTTGCGAAGCCACTCCCGTGTACTACGATCTGATTGAAGAAAAGGGATGGCAGCCAGATCTGGACGCCCTTGAAAAAACGGATCTCACAGGCGTAAAGATGATGTGGACCAACTATCCTAACATGCCTACGGGCGCTCCCGCAGATCCTGGTCTATATGAAAGACTGGTAGATTTCGGACGCTCCCATGGGATTCTCATCTGCAACGACAACCCCTACAGCTTCATTCTCACCGAAGAGCATCATTCAATCCTGTCGGTGCCGGGAGCAAAGGAGGTCTGCCTCGAACTCAACTCTCTCAGCAAGGCCCACAACATGGCCGGCTGGCGCATCGGCATGGTGGCTTCTTCGGCCGATGTGGTCAAAGAGATTCTGAAGGTGAAAAGCCAGCTCGATTCCGGAATGTTCCGTCCCCTGCAGCTAGCAGCGGTGGAAGCCCTTGCGCAAGGCCCGGAGTGGTTCGAAAAACTGAACGCGGAGTACAGGCGCAGACGCGTTGCCGCCGGCCGCATATTCGACCTTCTGGCAGTAAGTTACAACCATGATTCCCAGGGACTTTTCCTCTGGGGCAAAGTGCCGGAGGGGCAGGATCCCGTGGCGGTTTCAGACAGGCTGCTTCACGAAGCGGGAGTGTTCATCACACCGGGATTCGTGTTCGGCAGGAACGGCCGTGACCGGCTCCGCATCTCGCTCTGCGCCCCGGTAGAGCGCCTCGAGAGGGCTTATGAAAAGATAAAGGCAGTATTATGAACATTGGTATAATTGGACTCGGACTGATAGGAGGTTCGATGGCGATTGACCTTCGCAGGCGGGGCTTCGCAGACAGGGTAACGGGGGTCGAGAACGACAAAGTCAATGCGGAAGCCGCATTGAAGATAGGGCTCGCCGATGTTATTACGGGCCTGGAAGATTGCGTTGCCTGCTCGGATGTAATAGTGCTCGCAATTCCGGTAGGAAGCGCCATGACCATGCTCCCGAGAATCCTCGACCTGGTAGCCGGAACCGGCAAACTGGTAATCGACGTTTGTTCCGTGAAGGAATGCCTGTGCCAGGCGGCGAAAGGTCACGTCGCACGCGGCCAGTACGTTGCCACCCATCCCATGGCAGGCACCGAGTATTCGGGGCCGTGGGCTGCCATGCCCGGACTTTTCGACGGAAGGGCATGCATCTTCTGCGACGTGGAAGAGTCTTCTCCAAAGGCAGTGGAAACCGCTGCCCGCCTATACGACGCCCTGAACATGAGGGTAAGTTACATGCGCAGTGACGCCCATGACATGCACGTAGCCTATGTCTCCCACATCTCGCATGTTACTTCATTCGCCCTCGCCCTTACCGTGCTCGACAAGGAGAAAGATGAAAAGCACATTTTCGACCTCGCATCGGGAGGATTCTCTTCCACGGTGCGTCTTGCCAAGAGCAGCGCAGACATGTGGGTTCCAATTTTATCACGCAACCGCGAAAACGTGTTGAGGGTGATCGACACCTACATCGACAAGATGAAAGATTTTCGCGATGCGATTGACGATTTTGATGAAGGACGCATACGCTCCCTGATCGAAGAAAGCAACAAGATCAAAAGAATTATAAGATAATGACTGGAAAGTTCGACCTCGTTCCCCTGAACGACTGGGGATTCTTTCATCTTCCGCCTCGCCCCTGCGTGATTGCGGGCCCCTGCAGCGCCGAAAGCGAAGCGCAGGTGATGGAAACCGCCGAAGGGCTGAAGAAATTCGGAATCAACGTGTACCGTGCCGGTATCTGGAAACCGCGCACCCACCCGGGCAGTTTCGAAGGCGTAGGAACCGAAGGCCTTAAATGGCTCCGGGAAGTGAAGAACCGTTATGGCATGAGGACGTGTACGGAAGTCGCCGGGGAAAAGCACGTGTTCGAGTGTATCAAATACGGGATAGATATGGTATGGCTGGGTGCAAGGACCACCGCCAATCCCTTCCTGGTGCAGGAAATTGCTGAGGCGCTGCGCGACACCGACATCCCCGTGCTGGTAAAGAATCCGGTGAACCCGGACCTGGACCTCTGGATCGGAGCGTTCGAAAGGCTGCACGCCCAGGGCATCCGCAAGCTGGGCGCCATTCACAGGGGTGTTTCAACATCGCAGAAAATCAAATACCGTAATGCTCCCGAATGGAACATGGTTGTGGAACTGCGTGCCCGCCATCCGGAGATTCCGGTTTTTGCCGATCCCAGCCATATGGCAGGAAAGCGGGATTACCTGCAGGAACTTTCCCAGATGGCGATGGACCTCGGACTGGAAGGACTTATGGTAGAATCGCACTGCGACCCGTCCTGCGCCTTGAGCGATGCCGCTCAGCAACTCAAACCTTCCGAGCTCCAGAACATGCTGGAATCGCTGGTTATCCGCGATGCCGCCACTGCGGACGAAGCCTTCAACGACACGCTTCGCGAACTGCGCGCCCAGATCGACGTGCTCGATGAGAATCTCCTCTTCACCCTTGCATCACGAATGAAGGTCAGCCGCCAGATAGGAACGCTGAAAAAGGCAAACAATATAGCCATAGTCCAGCCCGGACGTTGGGATGCAGTGCTCGAAAAGGTCGCTTCTTCTGCCGCGGGCTACGGACTCGATCCCGAATTTGCAAAAAAACTCTGGAACCTCATCCACGAGGCTTCGGTAGCGCAGCAGAATTAAGAAACAGGCAGTAAGCGGACGCAAGTCTTTGGGGTGACTGCTTTCCGCCAAAGTGCATGTTTCGTAAACATCTGGCTTTCAGCGACTTGCTTTAAAACCCTCGGCGAATTCTGCCGAGGGTTTTGGCCTAACCAGCTAGGCCACAGATATTTACAAATCACGGCTATCCCTATTCTCTGAAAGCAGACTGCGAAAAAAACTTGTTCCGGAAATAGTGACTTTTCCGGAATCCGCTGTTTTTTCGGAACAACCGTTCACTGTTCAGATGGTTTCCTCCCTTTTGGAGAAGCTGAATCAGTTCAGGTTGCGAACAATTTGTGTCAAAAACCTCTCCACTTCGGAGTAGTCATAGCCACGTGAAAGAGCGAACTTTATGAGTTTTAGGCGCCCCTGGGGATCTTCACGCAGGGTCTTCCATTTGGTTTCCAGAAGCCGTTCCAGACGGGCGGCAGCCTTTTCGGTATCAACATCATCAAGGGCAGCGTTTATATCGGCATCGCTGATGCCCTTCATCCGAAGTTGAAATCTGATCTTGATCGGGCCCCATCCCTGCAGGGACGCTTTCTCGCGGGCGAAGGCGGATGCATAACGGGCATCGTCCACGAACTTGTCGGCAACCAGCGACGCAACGATCTCCTCAGCAGCCTCCCCGTCGCCTTCAAGTTTGAGGAGAGCCTTGCGCCGGATATCCGAAACGCAATATTCGCGCTTGGCACAAAGCGCTTCCATTGCAGATAAGACTTCCTTGTTCATGATAATCTACGTTACGTTCTTCCGGGAGCAAATCAGAAATCAAACCCAAAACCGGCGTAAACGCCGAGACCGAGTTTGTTTGACCAGTTGACACGGGCGCGCAACGGGCCGATAATGGAGTTGTAGGCGAGTTCTCCGGCAATTCCGAAAATGGTGGGTTTCACTTCTGTAAAATCGGTAAACATAGTGTCGGAGTCCAGCGCGCAGGAACCTGCAACGGTGGCGTAGAGGTTCTTTGCAAGGCTGACCCTCAGATCGAGATTCAGCACCGACACGAAATCTCTTGCGGGAATTACTCCGTTAATGCCGGCAAAGGGTATCTGACTGTCAATGTAGCGGCCAGGCATGACACCGCCGATAAAATTAGCCACAAAAAAACTGTCTTCGGATGCATCCACCACGGTGCGTACATAGGCAGACGGCAATACTGCAAAGTGCCGGCCGACGGGCAGGACGGTGCGAAAGTCAACTCCCATCTCTTTTGTGCCGGAATCCCATGGCAGCCATCGCACGTCGGCGCCGATGCTGAGGCCCCTGGAAGGGAAATACAGATCGTCGAGGGTGTTGTGACGGAAGTTGACATAGATGTTTGAGTACCACTTGCTGAACTTTTTCATTGTCTCCTTGGGAACAGCTACCCCGGAATTGCTCAGCAACGAATTGATGGAATAGTAGTCATGCAGGAAACCGACACGGAAATCCAGCGTCTGTAAACGCATCCCGGACAGGTAAAAATCTGCACCGGTGTTCCAAAAACCCACATTATAGTTATAACCTTCCCGGTTCATATAGGCCGTAGTATGTCCGCCCTTTAATTGGAGGTTCAGCGTAGGCAGGCCCGACACGGTGAGAGATCCCGTCGCCTTTCCATACCAGCGGCTGCCTGCACGCATCTCCAGGTCGAGTCTCGGGCCGCTCAGTTTATTTACGTTGAGGCCTACATTCAGCAATGCAGCAACCAGTTCTTCGGTATCGGCCCGGCTGGATACCCCTATTCTGTGCACCGGCCCCTTGTTGCAGTTGAACACCAGATGCCAGCCGTCGGACTCTTCCAAAAGATTATAACTCACCGACTCGAGTGCATCCAGCGAAAACAGCCTTTCAACAGCCGCATTGATCTGATTCTCCCCCACCGTATCACCAACCTTGATGTCAATTTCTTTCTGCAGCAACACTGCATCCAGATGCTTCATGCCGGCGAATTCTATGGAACTGATGCGCACATTGTTGCGGCTGATATCGAGGGCCTTGCGACCATGCTTCACCGAATGGGACGGGCCCGTCCAGGCTTTCACTCCGGCAATCGCATCGGAATTCGCCAGGGCGGCAGCGTATCCCCGGGCCAGGATGGTATCGATCTCTTCCTTGCCGAAGCTGAGCATATTGTACTCGTGAAGGTCCGGATGGATATAGACATCCGCCCTGCGGACATTGCCGGAATAGGCCTCGCGACCGAGCATATCCACCACCTGCATTACCATATCTGCAAGATTATTGATCTGCGCATAGGTGCGGTCGGCGTCTGAAAGCACCACCCCTATGATAATGTCAGCGCCCATAGCCCGCGCAAGGTCGGTGGGGAAATTATTTCTCGTTCCACCGTCTATAAGGATCATGTCCTGATAACGCACAGGCTCGAACAGAACCGGAATGGACATGGTGGAACGCAGAGCAGTATTGAGCGGACCTGACGACCAGTTCTTTGCCTTGCACGACACCATGTCGGAAGCTACGCACACGAAGGGTATGGGAAGGTTTGTAAAATCGGTGGAATCCTGATACCCTACGGTTCTGGATGATATCAGGTTGCCGACATTTACCCCATAAGCATATCCGGACGGAAGGCTGTTGAAAGAAGTGCTGGATGCCGCACCCTTTACCATGTCATCTTCCTGCGTGGCGCTGAGTTTTACACCCCTCCTGCGCGCCGAATAGAGAACGCCGTCCCCGACCTTGGCCTCGAAATCCTGCTTTTCGTAATGGAAAGGAAGTGAAAGCAGGTAACGCTGACGGCGCATCCGGGTCAGATATGGAATCCTGTCGTAGGGGACCTTGTCGGAAAGGGCCCGTGACCAGTCGATTCCGCGAAGCAGGGTGTCAAGGTCGGCCGCTGTATAACCTATTGCATACATTCCGCCCACCAAGCCGCCCATGCTTGTGCCGAGTATCATGTCGATGGGAATCTGCTGTTCCTCCAGATATTTCAGAATGCCCACATGTGCGGCACCTTTCGCTCCGCCTCCGCTGAGGACAAGAGCTACAGTGGGACGCTTTTCCGCGGTGCGGATACTGTCCATGCGGGCCTTCATCTTCGTAAACATCAGGGAATCCCCCGCAGCATCGATACTGGATGCCGCCAGCTTCTGTTCCGCACGCGCTTCACGGTCGGGGCGCATCCTCCTCTGCTGGGCGGAAACCGGCGTGCAGACCGCAAGACACGACAGCAGTACGATAAACTTATACAGTTTCATGGCCGTTCTCTTTGTTTTGATTGGCAGCAAGCAGGCCGCAGGCTGCGAAAATGTCTTCTCCGCGCGAGGCGCGGATCGTGCAGGTGATTCCGTTAGAGGAAAGACGGTCGCGGAAAGCTTCCATCACCCCGGGGGCGGAAGTTCCATAGGGAAAATCCGGAATCTTATGGAAGCGGATGAGGTTCACCCTGCACTCCAGGCCCCTCAAGAGGCGCGCCAGCGCATCGGCATGACGCTTGCTGTCGTTCCATCCCGAGAACATTGTATATTCGAACGACACCCGCCTCTGGCCGCTCCAGTCGCACCGCCTTATAAGGTCCACGACCTCCTTGATGGGCCAGACCTTTTCAACGGGCATCAGTTCGGCCCTTTCTTCCCCGAAAGGATTGTGGAGACTGATGGCAAGATGGCATTTCTGCTCTGCGAGATACCTCTCCAGCACCGGCAGCACGCCTATGCTGGAAACAGTGATGCGCTTCGGGCTCCAGGCGAATCCCCATGGAGCAGTAAGCACCTCGAGCGCCCGGGAAACCGCTTCATAATTGTCGAAAGGCTCGCCCATCCCCATGAAAACCGCATTGGTAAGGCGCTGGCTCTCTTCTATGGAGATGAACTGGTTGAGGATGCCGGCTGCATCCAGATGGCCATGGAAACCGCCCCTGCCAGTCATGCAGAAACGGCAATTCATTTTGCAGCCCGACTGCGAGGAAACGCATAGGGTGCAGCGTTCGCCGTCCGGAATCATTACGGATTCTATTGCGGAAGGGCCCTCCCCAAAAAGATACTTGACGGTGCCGTCGGAACTTACGGCCCTTTCGGCAGGTGCGCAGACACCGAGTTCATAAAGGGCGGAAAGTTTTTCCCGAGATGCCTTGGAGATGTTGGTCATTTCGTCGAACGACCGCACCCGCGACACATACAGCCACCTTGCAACCTGACCGGCTGCAAAAGCTTTCATGCCGCACTCTTTTACGACCTCTCCGAGTTCTTCCGGAGTTTTTCCAAGCAACTTTTCCATAGCGTAGCAAAGTTAACATTTTTTACCTATATTTGCCTTTCGGGCAATAGCCCGTTTTGACATTTAGTAACTAAAACTTTTCATTATGGCTAAAGAAGCAGAAGTAAAGGCCGCTGAACTCAATGCCGCAAAACTTAAGGCATTGCAGGCCACGATCGACAAGATTGAGAAGGACTATGGGAAAGGCACGATCATGAAGTTGGGAGACCAGCCAGAATGGAGTGACGCCCAGGTGATTCCCAGCGGGAGCGTCGCACTCGACCATGCTCTCGGAATCGGAGGTTATCCGCGCGGCAGGATAATCGAAATCTACGGGCCGGAATCCAGCGGTAAGACCACGCTGGCAATCCATGCCATCGCCCAGGCTCAGAAACAGGGCGGAATCGCCGCAATGATCGATGCTGAGCACGCATTCGACCGCACCTATGCAAAAGCTCTCGGAGTAAACCTCGAGACGCTGCTCATCTCTCAGCCCGACAACGGCGAACAGGCACTTGAAATCGCCGACAACCTCATCCGCTCCGGCGCTGTGGACATCGTTGTGATAGACTCCGTGGCGGCACTTACGCCAAAGGCGGAGATTGAAGGCGAGATGGGCGACAACAAGGTGGGGCTGCAGGCCCGACTGATGAGCCAGGCACTGCGGAAACTCACCGCGAACATCTCAAAAACCAACACCTGCTGCATCTTCATCAACCAGCTGCGCGAGAAGATTGGAATCATGTTCGGCAACCCCGAAACCACCACCGGAGGCAACGCCCTCAAGTTCTATGCTTCGGTGCGTATCGATGTACGCCGCACAAACCAGATCAAGGAAGGGGACGACGCACTCGGCAACCGCACCCGCGTCAAGGTGGTAAAGAACAAGATGGCACCGCCTTTCAAAAAAGCGGAATTCGACATTGTGTTCGGCGAAGGCATTTCACACAGTGGAGAATTGGTAGATCTGGGTGTAGAGTACGGCATCATCGCAAAGTCCGGATCCTGGTTCAGCTACAATGGCGACAAACTCGCCCAGGGACGCGAGGCAGTCAAGCAGCTGCTGCGCGATAACACTGAACTTGCCGATGAGATTGAAGCCCGCATC
>CACXHM010000033.1 GCA_902767465.1 uncultured Bacteroidia bacterium | reverse complement strand
GTGCTGAACGCATACTGCTTGCCGGTTTTCTTGCGGCAGCTATATGCAATGTGCCTGCTGTCCGGCGCCCAGTCCAGCTGCTCGGCTCCGCCGAACGGTTCAGTGGGGAGTTCGTAGAAGTTGTCGTTACCGAGAATGTCTATAGAATTCTCTGCAGTAATCTTGTTGCCGTTCAGAGGGGCGACATAGCTTCTGGGAATCTCCGTTACCCAATGATCCCAGTGGCGGTACATGAGATCCTCTGTGGTATAGGCCTGTGCCTTGTCGAGCACGGGATCGGTGTCGGATGGCTGCACAAGAGCCGGATTCTTTATGGTGGAAGTGTAGATGATCTGCGATTCATCGGGAGATATCTTGAATTCGCCGATTCCCGCCGGGACATCGCTCAGGAGGACCTTTTTTCCGAGTTTGTCACCCTTGAAAGGCGCTTTCCACAACTGTCCGCCTTGTACGAAATAGATGCTCCTGCCGTCTTTGCTCCAGCGGGCGTTGCTCACGCTTTTTGCATAGCGCGTGAGCTGTACCTTGCCGGAGCCGTCCCTGTTACAAAGCCAGAGGTTGCGGTTGGATGCGTTCTTTTCTATTGACTGGAATGACACTCCATAAAGGATCTTGCTTCCGTCCGGGGAAAGCTGCGGGTCGGAAAGGCGCCCAAGGGAGAGAAGGACTTCCGGAGTCATAACTCCGTCTTTGATTTCCACTTCCGACTGGGCGATGTAGCCGCTCTTTTCATTCTTTTTCATACCGTCGCTGATGTCTGAGATGAGGCTGCCAAGTCCGTAGCCGACGAGGGCGCACAAGACAATTAGTATTGCAGCATTTGCGAGTTTTCTCGTTTTCATATATTAACTGATTTTGCTATAATCCTTTGTGTTGTATTTTCCTTTGCGCAACTCTTCTGCAAGGAGACGGTTCGCCTGACTTTCGAGTTTTGGGTCTGCATTCAGTACTTTGTCGGCATATATGCGGGCTTCGTTCAGCATGCGTCCGTCTTTTGCCAGTGAAGCTATTGCAAGTTTGATCGGAAGTCCGCTCTGCTGGGTGCCTTCAAGGTCGCCCGGGCCGCGCATCTTCATATCTTCTTCTGCTATCTCAAAACCGTCGTTGGTGGCGCACATGAGTTCCAGCCTCTTTTTCGCTTCGGCCGAAGTCTTGTAATCATGAACGAGGATGCAATAGCTTTCTTCCGCTCCACGGCCAACCCTTCCGCGCAGCTGATGCAGCTGGCTGAGTCCGAAGCGCTGGGAACTTTCTATCACCATTACAGAGGCATTAGGCACATCTACACCGACTTCTATAACCGTTGTGGATACGAGTATCTGGGCGCGCCCGGCGACAAAAGCAGCCATATTGAAGTTCTTTACATCTGCATTCTGCTGCCCGTGAACTATTGCGACCTTGTATGCTGGGTCCGGGAAACGCCTCAGTATCTCTTCATATCCCATTTCCAGGTTGTTGAGGTCCATTTTTTCGCTCTCAAAAATAAGAGGATAGACAACAAAAACCTGACGCCCGAGAGCTATCTGCTTTTCCATGAAATTATATACCGCTCCTTTTTTGGCATCGGAAATCATGGTGGTTTTAACCGGTTTTCGTCCCGGAGGCAGTTCATCTATGACCGACACGTCCAGGTCGCCGTAGAGCGTCATGGCAAGCGTTCTGGGAATAGGTGTTGCAGTCATGACCAGTACATGGGGCGGAATTCCGGGCCCTTTGGACCAGAGTTTTGCGCGCTGATCCACGCCGAAGCGATGTTGCTCATCTATGATGGCAAGTCCGAGAGCACGGAAAACCACGTTGTCTTCCAACAGGGCATGAGTGCCGACGATAATCCCTATGCTGCCGTCTTCCAGTCCTGCATGTATTTCGCGCCGCTCTTTCTGGGTGCTGCTTCCGGTGAGAAGCGAACATCGCACTCCTGTGGGGACAAGATACTTGCTGATATTCGCAAAATGCTGTTGTGCAAGCACTTCGGTTGGAGCCATGATGCATGCCTGGTATCCGTTATCGACGGCAAGAAGGGCGCTCAGAACGGCCACCATGGTCTTCCCTGACCCTACGTCCCCCTGCAGGAGGCGGTTCATCTGGTGGCCGCTCTTCATATCGTTATGTATCTCGCGGATAACCCTTTTCTGCGCTCCGGTAAGTTCATATGGGAGAGTGTTGAAGCATGAGTTGAATGCTGCTCCCACCTTGGTTACGGGAATGCCTACGGAACCGCGGGAATGAATGTATTTTTGCTTGAGCAGTGAAAGCTGGAGGAAGAACAACTCTTCGAATTTCAGCCGCCTGACGGCCTTCTCAAGCGCATAATGGTCGGCTGGGAAGTGAATGTTCCGAAGAGCGTAGGCAAGCGGCACCAGGGCATTGTCTTTGAGTACATAATCCGGAAGATTCTCCTTGATGTCGGGCAGACAGACAGCGAGCGCTGCAGACTGGAGTTTACACATAACCTTACCGGTAATTCCTCCGTTTTTCAGTTTCTCCGTGCTTGGATATACTCCCGTAAGGGTTCCCTTGGCTTCGGCTCCTCCCATGAGCGGGGCATCGATCTCGGGGTGAACTATGTTCAGCCGGCCGCTCCATTCGGAAGGCTTTCCGAAAAACAGAAAGGCGTTTCCCGGTTTCAGGCGTTCATAATTCCATTTGATGCCTTTGAAGAACACCATTTCCATCCGTCCGCTGCCATCGTCAACTATGACACTGAGGCGTTTTGCCGCCCTCAGTGGAATTGGACCGCCTGCCGCCATGGCCGTGCTGCCTCCCGGCCCGATCAGCGTGGAAGATACCACCGTACCCTGAATCTGAACATAGGCAAGGTCTCCACGGACTTCAGCGATTGGTGTGATGCGGCTCCGGTCGATATAGCGGAAGGGATATATGTGCAGCAGGTCGTTGAACGTTTCGATGCCGAGTTCGGTCTTGAGGAGCGCGGCCCTCTTTGGTCCCACTCCGCTCAGAAATTGTATGTCCGAATTCAACGCCGATGACATGATTTACAAATATAACAAAAAAGATTGGTATGTTTTGCGTGAAGGTAATGGGTTGATTAACAGTATTTTACAAAAAAGTACTCCCCCGATTTTGAGGAAGTACTTTTTAATAAACAGTTGTCTGTCAAAGACTTGGCTCCACGAGGCCGCTACAGCTTCGGACCGGCGTTCACAAGGGCTTTGCCTGCGCGGTTGCTCTCGTACTTGTGGAAGTTCTTGATGAAGCGGGATGCAAGGTCTTTTGCCTTCTCTTCCCACTCGGCGGCGTTCTTGTAGGTGTCGCGAGGATCAAGAATACCG
>CACXHM010000032.1 GCA_902767465.1 uncultured Bacteroidia bacterium | reverse complement strand
GTGTAAGGGGTTGCGCCACTGATCTGAATGACCACGCCGCGGAAATCCTGCTTGCGGAACTTGTCACCTTCCTTGATTTTGTAGGTAACGGTAATAGTGTCACCTGCTTTGAAATCAGGGAAATTCGCAACATTTTCGTTTGCGAAAGCCTTGTTAGCTACATTAAGTAAATCCATAATCCTTTTTCAATTTAACGCAGCATCACTGAACCGTTCTGCGAGAGGCTGCTTTTTCGGGACCGCAAAGTTATAAATTATTTTGTACAGAGCAAAATTATTTTTCAAAAAAATTCAACTCGCTAGAAATACTGGCTTTCTTTTTCGAAGAGAGCCTTATCTTCCCTTGTGGGATCCGGTTTCACAGCCGAAGATGCAGCAAGACGTTCGATTGCCTCCCTATCAGAGCCCCGTAGTTTGCGGGGTATCCATACCAGGATTTTTACATACAGGTCTCCCCTGCCATAACCATTCATTGAAGGCAAACCCTTGCCACGCAGACGCTGTACGGTTCCGGACTGGGTTCCCGGGTCCAGTTTAAGACTATATGGTCCGTCCAGACAAGGGATCTCTACTTCGCAGCCCAGAATTGCATCTGTCACGGGAATTACCTTGGTATAGAAGAGATTTTCACCTTCGCGTTTGAAATCAGCATGAGGAAGTTCTTCGATAAGCAACAGCAAGTCTCCGTTTACCCCACCCCTGGGCGCAGCATGTCCTTCTCCCCTGACTGAAATCTGAACGCCGTTCTCTACACCGGCAGGGATATGGACGCGGATGGTTTCCCTTTTACGCTCAAGTCCTGTACCACCACAACGCCTGCAGGGATTTGAAACGATACGCCCCTCTCCGTTACAGCGGGAGCACGTCGTGTAGGTAACCGTCCTGCCAAAAAGCGAATTCACAGTCTGGCTTACCTGTCCTGTGCCACGGCAATCTGGACATGTACGGATATCGGATTCGTTCTTGGTTCCTCTGCCGGAGCATTCCGAACAGGGGCGGTTGCGTTCAATGGTCACTTCCTTGTCACAGCCTTTCTGGATTTCTTCAAGTGTGAGCCTAACCCTTGTCCTTATGTCTCTCCCGCGCATTGTTCTCGGGCCTCCACTCTGGTGGGAACCCCCTCCAAAGCCAAATCCACCGAAGTCAAACCCACCTCCGCCAAAACTGAAGCGGCCACCAAAGAGATTTTCGAGGATATCGTTCAAGTTCCCGAAACCCTGACTGAAATCAGGCCCAGGAGCACCATCAACACCGGCAAAGCCAAACTGATCGTACTTTGCACGCTTCCCCGCATCGGAAAGCACAGAATAAGCTTCGGACGCTTCCTTGAACTTTTCCTCGGCAGTCCTCTTTTCGGCGTCTGTACCACTGACCCAGCGGTCAGGATGCCACTTGAGGGCAGCCTTGCGGTAAGCCTGCTTTATTTCATCTTCCGAAGCACCCTTCTGGATGCCAAGGACCTCATAATAATCTCTTTTTTCTGCCATAAATTAAGCTCCTACAACAACTTTTGCATAACGTAGCACTTTTCCGTTAAGCATATAGCCTGTCTGAACCACGTCTATCACAACCCCCTTTTGGGATTCATCAGACACAGGGAACTGTGTAACGGCTTCGTGCACATCTACATCAAATTTAGCGCCTTTTGCCTCTATCACAGAGAGGCCCCTGGTCTTGAGATAACCCATCAACTTATTGTAAATCAATGAAGTTCCTTCTTTTGCAGCATCGTCGGAAGATTTGGAAAGCATCTCCATTGCACGTTCACAGTCATCAAGTACAGGGAGGAGACCCTTGATGGTTTCGGCAGACGCCGATCCAACGAGGGCAAGGCGCTCTTCGGCACTGCGGCGTCGGAAGGTCTCAAATTCCGCCATCAGGCGAATGTAATCATCGTGTTCTTTTGCAAGCTTGCCCTCAAGTTCCGCCACTTTAGGGGCAAGATCCACGGTTTTCTTCTGTTTTTCCGGTTTAGATGCTTTTGCTTCGGGTTTTTGCCCTTCTTTATTTTGTTTCTCTGACATAATGCTATATTTAGTTTGGCGGGACTTCCGGTCTTCCCGAAAATCCCGCTGCAAAGATAATCAAAACTTCTGCCAAGTGCATAAGACTGACAGAATGTCAGCGTGTCAGTCTCTTTTCAATATGATTCCCTATCTTTTCACCATGCTCGATGATGCTGTCTTCTACGCTGCGGATTGCGGAGTCAATTTCGTCCTTGCGTTTCAAGGCAAAGTTCTCGACATATATAGCCAGGCATGCAAGCACAAAATACACCATACCCTGAACCGTCAGCGAGTTGAGCAATTGTCCGACTGTCTCCAGATCTGCACCGGCCGTATTCATATTGATGAAAGCCTGGCAGCCGAAAGTGGAAGGAAAAAGATAAGAAAAGTACTTCCAAAATGCTGGGAATGCAGTAGTTGGCCAGCTGAATCCGGTGAGGAAGACACATACCGGCGACATGAACAGGAACAGGATGAAGGCTGATTCCCGCCTTGTGACAAGGGTGCTCCATGTCATACAGAAGAAGACACAGACTGTAACAAAAAGCGAGAGCAACACAAGAATTTCACCGTAACTGCCCCTCTGCGGGAAATTGAACATAGCCGGCACTATACATGTGACATAGATGCCTATAATCATGAATCTCAGCCAGTAAACTGCGCCGCGGCCAAGCACCACGCGACCTACGCCGTGACCGTTCAGCGAATCCGGCAAAGAAGCGAAACTCCTGTTCTCTTCACGCATCGTTCCCACGCTCATGCTCATTCCATAGAACATCACCTGCTGGATTATCAGCATCAGGATGGCGGAGATCAGGAAGATACTGTATGAGAAGGCCCTGTTGTAAGGGTTGATGTCATCGTAAAGCACCGTGTTCACCGACTGGTCGGCCTGCGCATCGGTAAGTCCGTCGAAAGAATAACGTTCAATTTTTATATTGTTCACTTCGTGAAGCATTACGAAGTTGGACCCCATCAGCAGATTCTTATAATACAGAAAACTGCTCATGTCGGCATATATACTGAATGTTGCCGTTTGCCTGCCTGCAAGCCTATCTCCGAAGTCTGACGGAAAATAAATGATTCCGTTTACTTTGCGGCGGGCGAACAAATCCCTGGCTTCTTCCATGGAGGTGCACCTGTAGGCTATATCTATTTCGCGTGTGGCATCCATTTCCCGAATCATCCGCCGCGAGTCGCTGCAATCTGCATTGTCCACAACTGCTATAGGAGTATCCTCGAGGATACCGTTCTTATACACAAAATTGTAGAGGATAGGATAGAAGAAACCTGCCGCAATGAAAATAATCATCACCCCTCCGTCATGAAGGACATTCTTCAACTCCATATTGAAGATTGTCAAGACATCCCGCAGCCAGCGTCCAAGATAACTGTTTTTCATATAACTCTAATTTCGGGCATAGTCCAGGTTTACATAAGCTTTCTTCAGGCGTCCCATCACAAAGAAAGGCAGGAAGCAGAACGCAAGCAGCGCCACCACGTACATATACCATTCCCCAAAAGGATTGTCGAAAATCCCCACATGAACATAGATCTCATAGAAGTAACGAAGCGGATACATCATTGTGAGTCCTCGCAAGCCGAGCGGCATGGCTTCCACCGGAAGCGTAAAGCCTGTGAGCGAGAGACCCAGAACGCTGTAAAGCGCACCGATACTCAATGCAAAACGGCATACAGGGACGCATCCGATGATCAGCACCGCAACCGATTCACTTGCAAGCACCAGAAGAAAGCTCGCAAGCAGCATCTCGGCGAGACTACCTGCCAGAGGAAAACCCATCCACTTGTAGAGAAGCACTTCCACCGACCAACCTATCACCGTAAATGAAACCGTATATAAAATGAGTTTTCCCAGAAGCGCGGTGTAGATATCATCTCCGGCAACCTGCAGAAGATGCCTGCTGGTGCCATATTTGAGTTCGGTGCCAAGAGAATAGATCAGAATAATTACAATCACCATCTGAAGCATTCCCGGAATCATCATATTGGCAAGATAGGCGCCGTAATTCATAGTGGCGTTACCTATCTGATGGACATCTACGTCCACGGGGCGCAGCAGTCCCATTATTTCGTTTTCATCCACACCCTTCATCCGAAGCACCTGCCTTTGCACGGCCCCGGATGTAAGGTTGATCATGGTCAGCAAATCCTTCCAGGCAAGTGACCCTCCAAGGAAATACAACCCGTTGACATAAAAGCTCATCGTCGGCTGACGCTGAGACTGTATATCCCGGTTGAACCCCTCGGGAATGAGGCAGAGCGATGTTACCCGGCCGCCTTGCAGGTCTGCCCGTGCAGATGCGAAGTCATCATAATATACCACCTTGCCCAACTGCGTTGCATCCAGTTGCTGACAGAAGTTGCGCGAAGTCGAGCTGCGGTCAAGGTCGACCACGGCTATGGGAACGTCAGACGGAACCCCGTCTTTAAGGAAACTGAGGTAGAAGATGGTGCAGAAGGCCATCACGAACACCATGCCCACAACATATATGGGACGGCGAACCCAGATTCGGAGTTCCCGACGTATTACGTTCAGTGTATTCCGCAGAAATGTCATCGCCTACTTTACTACGATTGCCGTCATGCCGGGGCGGAGTCCCGTTATGCTTTCGGCAGGAACTGCACGCACTTCAAAGGTACGGGCATCATACATATCAGTTTCCTTTGTAGCTTTCCAGGTGGCATACGACTCCCGGACGGCGATATAATTCACCGTAGCGTCCAGCTCGGCACCATCCAGTGCAGGAATGCTCACCTTGAGCGCATCACCGACGTTCATTCCGTGAAGCTGGTCTTCTCGTATATTGAACGTAAACCATATATCGGAAAGATCCGTGACGGTCATCACCGGACTCCCCTGTCCGACAAGTTCTCCCTGTCTGGGATATACATCAGAAATCACGCCGTCGGCAGGAGATACAAGGTATAGTTCTTCCAGATATGAATTCACCTCCTGTATTGCGCCCTCTGCCTGATGCACAAGAGCCTCGGCAGCAGCTTTGTCCTCCGCTCGTGCACCCTTCACAGCCATGTCGTACTGGCTCTTGGCAGCACGGGCCTGCGCTACCGCAGCATCATATTTTGCCTTGGTTTCATCGTATTTCTGCGCTGCAACCACTTTCTGGTCATACAGTTTCTGGACACGGTCGAAACTCTTCTTCATGATATCTTCCTGCACCAGGGCCTGCTGCCAGAGTTCATAGGCTCCTGCAATCTGCTCCTGCTGGGCGCCGTTACGCGCCTTGCTGCTCTGGGCAAGGGCTGCAGCGCGGGCTGCCTTGGCCTGTGCGAGTTTGGCGCGAACCTGAGGAGAATCTATGAAAGCGAGGGTATCACCCTTTCGCACCTCCTGACCCTCCCTGTAATACAGTTCGGTAACATGACCCGGAACCATACATGAAACGCGATATTCCGTTGCTTCCGTCTCTCCTTGAATCACATGCGGACGCGGTTTGCTTACCAGATAACCTACAAAGGCAATCAACAGCACAATTACCACAAGGGCGCTGATTCCGATTATCAAATTGTAATTCTTCTTTGCCATATCTTATTCGTTATTTTGTCCTTTATAATTTCCTTCTGCCTTCTGCAGGTTGGCATATGCCATCTGCAGCTCGATTCCGGCATCTATATAGTCGCTATGAGCGCTGAGCCATGCGGTCTGCGCACCCAATACCGTATCGGTTGAAGCCACTCCGGCCTCAAAACCGACCGTCGCCTGGCGCAGGTTCTCTTCGGCACTGTCTAGGTTGGATTCGCACATGCCCAGTTTCTCCCTCGCTTCATCCAGCAGTTTACGTTGTCTGGTCACCTGCAAAGTGATAAGATCCTTTGCGTCATCGTATTTGTCATCATACAACCGGGCTTCGGCACGGGCTTTCTTATATTTTGCAGTTGCCTCAAATCCATGGAAAATCGGCATCGAAACCATCACACCGGCAGAAAGCATACCTCCGTTCCACGTGTTCTGGAATCCATTATATGCATTGGGGTTCGTGAGAAGGTAATTTGCAGTAAGCGCCACCTTCGGGAGCATATCGGCACGGGCGATCTTGGATTTGCGGTCGTAGATTTCGGAAGCCAGCGAAAGGCTGCGGGTCTCGGGACGATCGGAAAATATCTCTTCCATACTCTTGTATGACACATCCTGAGGCTGGGGAATAATTTCCAATTCTTCGTCAGCAAGCATTATTTCACTGTCGAGCGGAAGCCCGATGCGTTTGCAAAGGAGCATCTTGGCAAGTTCAAGTCCGTTAGTGGACTTGGTCAGGAGCATGTTGGATTCGTTTGCCTTCACTTTTATCTTAAGCAGGTCAGATTCAGTGGCCACCCCGGCTTCCACCGATTTTTCCACATCTTCTTTCATCTTGTTCAAAAGAGCGCTGTATGACTCTGCCAATTTGCGTTTATTCGCGATGGAGACAATCTGCCAATAAGCCTGATCCACATCAACGATAATGTCGGCATACTTCTGATCGAACTTCGATTCTGCAAGTTCTTCCGCAAGCACCGCCATCTGATTCGAATAGATGATCTTTCCACCGACGAAAACTGGTTGACGCAAACTCACACCTCCCATCCAGATATTGTGCAGATCGGGATGCAGTGCGTTGTCGATGTCTTCGCAGATATTGTTTACCAATCCGGCGATATAAGGCATTTCGAAGTTGAACAATGCAGGATTCTTTTCAGGGAACGCAGCCTGAAGCGTCTTTGAGAAGTCCGACGCAGTCTTATTCAGAGCATACTGTACCATGCCACCAGCCTGTCCAAGCTTTTCGGACTGCGCATCGCTGATGAGGGAGATATCCCTGTCATTATACATATATGCCCCTGTTGCACTGATCTCAGGGAAATAGTTGGCACGGGCTATCTTTTTGTCATAAGAAGCCATTTCCACCTCCACGCGGGCTTGATCCAGTTCCTTTGAACTGTTCACCGCCCTGTCGCGACATTCCTGCAGGGAAAGCACCTGCTGGGCGTTCATTGCGATAGGCAGAATGGCGAGTGTCAATAATGCTGTTGTCTTCTTCATATCTTTCTGATTAGCGCTGATTATCTTTACAAAATATTTGCCTGTCGCTCTGTCAAAAATCATAAAAAGGTGCCAATTTGTTTCTTTTTGGTCGAATAATTAATCAAAATGACTACATTTGTCAAATTGAAATCATATTTTTGGGGACAAATGGAAAAGAAAACTTATGAAATAAGTATCAGGGATCTCCGAAAATTTTTCCCGGACAACTCGGGTGAAGACCTGCCGGATGATTTCTTCATAGCTGTTGTTCGCTATGCAGACTCCGCCAAAATTCTCCAGATTATCAGTCACCCGTGCCGTCTTGACGGTTTCATGGCGATATTTTGCATAAAAGGGCGGCTGGAGGTAGAAATCAACCTGAAAAAATACAGCATCGGAGACAACTCGGTAATCATTAACATCCCCGGAAACATCGCGCGAGTGGAAAAGGCAGACTATAATCCCTCCGAAGACTTGAATGCGGTAATTGTAGCGGCATCCAGAGAGTTTTTATCAGACTCCAAGATGGACTACGTACACATGTTCAATGAGAGCATGGCCCTTCTGGATAATCCCTGTTTCGTCATTACCGACGATGAACTGGGCATTTTCAAAAAGTATTTCGATCTTTCGTCCGCCTTGATGAACAGCGACTCCCAGAACAAAAAGCAGTCGCTGAACGGACTGGTATCCTCCTGCCTCAATTATGCCGGGGCCATCTGGTCAAAAAAAATTTCCGAGGCGCAGGATCCGCATGCCGGAAAAGAAAAAAGCATGCGTTCGAAGATAATTCTCGAGCAGTTCCTAAAACTGGTTACCGAGTTTCACAACAGCCAGCGGGGGATGTCATTCTATGCCGAAAAGCTTTACCTCACGCCCAAATATTTATCAAAAATAATAAAGGAAGCCAGCGGCAGGACAGGTCCCGAATGGATAGATTCCTTCGTGATAATGGAAGCCAAAAACATGCTCCGCTACTCGGATATGCCAATCAAGGAAGTGGTATTTGAACTCCACTTCCCCAATTCATCGGTATTCTATAAGTTTTTCAAGCTTCACACCGGACAGACGCCCAGCGAGTACCGCAAGCTCAGCGCACAAAACGCTCGGTAAGCATGGTTATCTTTGCGTCTGCATCCTCTCCTTTCGCTCCGAAATAAAACTTGATTTTGGGCTCGGTCCCGGACGGGCGCACCGACACCACGTCACCGGCAGCGTCGAAGAACTGCAGGACATTCGACTTGGGCAGACCGGTTTCCTCCGGTTCAAGGTAATCCACAACTTTGATAACGGGCGAGCCGCACAGTTCTGCCGGAGGATTTTTCCTGAGATCCGTCATCATATCCGCAATCTCCTGGGCACCGCGAATGCCCTTGCGGACGATGTAAACCATATGTTCCTTCCGATATCCTATTTCAGAGTATATCTTCTGCATCAGCTGATACAGGCTCAGCCCCTGATCGGCAGCCCATGCCGCACACTCTGCAACCATGATACAGGCCGTCTGTGCATCTTTGTCACGAACGAACTGCCCGACGTTGAATCCGTAACTCTCCTCTCCCCCACACACGAACTCTACGTCGGTCTCGTTTTGTTTTACCACCTCCGCAATATACTTGAAACCGGTCAGCACGTCGTAGCATGGCACACCGAATTTCTTGCCGAGTTCGCGGATCGATTCAGTAGTAACTATGGTCTTTACTAGATACTTCCCCTTACCCAAGGTGCCAAGTTCACTTCTGCGGGACAGGATATAATATGTGAGAAGGGTTGCCGTCATATTGCCGTTAAACTGCACCATGCGGCCTTCATTGTTGCGCACGGCAATTCCCAGCCTGTCGGCATCGGGATCGGTAGCCATCACGATATCCGCACCTGAATGTTCTGCCGCTTCAAGGGCCATTTTCATGGCTGCAGGCTCCTCGGGATTAGGAGACAACACCGTAGGAAAATCACCGTCGCTCACATCCTGCTCCGGAACATGGATAACATTCTTAAAGCCGAGCCTCCTCAAGCACTCCGGCACTAGACGAACTCCGCAACCGTGCAAAGGCGTATAGACAAACTTTATGTCGGAATGGCGTTCACACGACTCCGGCGACATGGCAAGTGAGAGTATATCACGAAGATACGCTTCATCCACATCGGCACCCATTATATCTATGCTTCCGCAATGGTTTCCGGAAGTAAACTTCACCATTGAAGGAGATGTAATCTTGTTAACCTCTGCAACGATCTCCTTATCGACGGGTGACGTGATCTGACCGCCGTCACTCCAGAATACTTTGTAGCCGTTATATTCCTTGGGATTGTGCGAAGCAGTTATCATTACACCTGCAACAGCACCCTTGAGGCGTATGGCATAACTGAGTTCCGGCGTAGGCCGTATATTGTCGAAAATAAAGACATGAATGCCGTTCGCCGACATTACATCTGCCGTGATCTTCGCAAATTCCTTGCTGTGATTACGGCTGTCATATGATATGCAGAATCGAAGATCATCACCGTCACAATGACCGAGGATATAGTTGGCAAGGCCCTGTGTGGCCATTCCTACCGTATATTTGTTCATGCGGTTGGTCCCGACCCCCATAATACCCCTAAGTCCGCCTGTCCCGAATTCAAGGTTTTTGTAAAAGGCATCTTCAAATGCCGCAGGGTCGGAATTCCGCAGTTCGATTATCTTGCTTTTGGTTTCAGGATCGAAATCCCCCGTCAGCCATGCATTAGCTCTTTCGATGTAACTTTCCATATTATTGTTTTACTGTTATTTCATTCTTGTCCTTTAAGCCATTTCAGCCAGAAAGCCCTGTCGGATGCAAGCGCATGGTCGTGCTGCACACCGCGATAACCATGCATACCATCCGGATATATCATGAGCGAAAACTGCTTGCCGGCCTGCTGGAGAGCATCCACCAACTGCAGCGTATTCTGAAAATGCACATTATCATCCCCGGTACCGTGGGTAATAAAAATGTGAACATCATCCGAAAGGGTCTCTGCGAAAGACAATACTTTCGATCTGCCGAATCCATCCGGGTTAAGGTCCGGCGTAAGCATGAACCTTTCAGTATAATGGCTGTC
>CACXHM010000031.1 GCA_902767465.1 uncultured Bacteroidia bacterium | reverse complement strand
GATTGCGGTAGGTACGGGCATGAAATACTTCGTGTCAACGACCGTCATGGTCTTAGGATCAACGCGCACTATGCCTCCGGAAGTATTTGCGGCCACAAGATAGAGCAGGCCATCGGCATCACAGTATGCCATGGAGTTAGCGTGTCCGCCTACGAATTTTTCCGTGGCGGCAACCCTCTCCAGGCCACTGTCCGTAATCCTGTTCTTTACCATGACTCCCCATACTCCGGTGCTGCCGGCACCGTTGTCGGCATTGTCGCGGAAAGCGAAATACATATACTCTCCGTCGGAACATGCGCCCTGGGTGCTTGCAATGGAAGCGTCCGGGGAGGCACCGCTGGAAGCGAATTCCTGCACTCCGAGTTTGTAGTACATCCTGGTCCCCATGAGATGCTTGATGGTGAGCGGACAGCCAAGGCTCTTGACCTTGTAGTCGCCCTCTTCGATGCGGAGCATTCCGGCCTTCGCACGGGTTTTCTGGCTCAATACGTTTTTATCGAAATCATAGAGTGCATAGGAAAGGATGTCCTCGTCCGAAGCGGCTATCACAATGTCATCTCCGACCCTGCTTATGCAGAAGGAATAATCATCCGAAAACTTTGCCATGGCCGACGCTGTAGCGGTACGCGTAGTTGTGCCCACTATTATTTCATGGCCCGAAGGAGCCGAAGAGTCGTCGGTCAATTCGAGTTTTACACCGGTAGCCTTATAGATGGCCGCGCGAAGTGAAGCCGCATCCTTTATCACCTGTTCTTCGGCGTCGGAAGGATATACGACCGCGTATGAAGAAGACGTGCCCGATAATATTTCGAAGAAGTCACCTTTCACCTCCTCTGCCTCCCCGCCTTTGTTTTCGCAGGCGGGAAGCATGAGAAGGCCGAGCAGCACGGTTGTGAATGCTGATATCTTTTTCATATAACTATTCTTTTCCAAATGTGGTGGCGTTAATTATCTCTGTATAGAAAGCTTCAGTAGCCGAACTGCTGTTGCAGAGTCTGAGTTTGGAAGGTTCATTCTCCCATGTCTTGTCCCATGCAGGCTGCACCTGGGCGTCGAAGGTTTCCTGGGAGCTGATGGTGCTGGTCTCACCACCGTTGACACCCCATGTACCCGAGAGCTTGATGGAGTCGTAGGTGTAGTTACCGACACCGACACTGTTCGTGCCGATGATAAGGCCAACGTCGGCACCCTGGTTGGAGGAGAAGAGGAGATTGCCGTACTGGGCGGAAGCGGTAAGCGACCCGGGATCCTTTGCGGATGTGATCGCAATGGTTCCGATGAGACCTCCGAGCCTGGCGTTGTAAGTAACCTTGAGCGTGCCGCGGTTCACGAGGCCCGAAGCCTTCGTGCTCTGGGCGCTGCCGATAATACCGCCGGCTGTAACCTTGGGCTTGCTCTGGATATCGATTTCGCCATTGTTCACAAGTCCTGTAACAGTAGGAACACCTGCATCTATAGCACCTATGACACCACCGACATTGTAAGAGGTGCCTGCGTTGGCCTGGGAGGAGATGAGAGTGATCTTGCCCTCGTTGCGGCAATTGGAGACGGGGCCGCGCATCTGGCCTACAATGCCGCCGATATTCATATTCTGCCCATCAGCTTTCGCCCTCACGATGACCTGTCCCCTGTTCACGAGGTTCTCCAGCGTTACAACATTCGCCCCTGTACCCTGACCGAAGCCCAGGAATGCTCCCTGGCGTACCCAACCCGCAGTACGGGTGTAATCGAAGACGCAGCCCGCGCCGAGAACGGCATTCTTGATGACGGCACCGTTGTTGGCAACACCAAACAGACCGGCCATATACATCGCCGTACCGTCATAGACATTGTTGATATTGTCAATCACGTGATTCTTTCCGTCGAACTTGCCTTTGAACGGCTTGGCCTCGGTGTTTCCGATAGGAATCCAGTCAATACCGGTCATATCTATGTCGCTGAGCAGAGCCGTGAATCCGTTGGAATCATCAAAGCGCGAACTGCCGAGATCCTTGTTCACGAGGTAAGACAACTCAAGGAGTTCCTCGGCGGTAGAGATACCTCCGGGAAGCCACTTTCCAAGCTGAATCGAAGTAGTCTGTCCAAGAGGGGTTGAGATATCGGAGCCTGGCTTAACGATCCTCGTTACGGCCCTGTCGTCGGAAAGGGTGGCCGTAAGCACTATTCCTCCGCCCACGCTCTGGGCATCCATGGTAAATGACACCCGGGCAGAACCGGACGAAAGATCGAGCGGAGATTCAGTCGTCACTGAAAGCGAAGTATTGTCACCGAGCAACTTGGTTCCGCCCAGACTGCTGAGTGTAATCTCCTTAATGGATATTCCTTCCGCTGCGAACTTGAATTCGAGCGTTGAAACATTGGCATCATCGAGCGTAGTAAATTCCGCCTCAACCCATTCCGATTCGCTGATGCCCAAAGCCCGTACCGCAACTACATAGGCGGTCTTGGACTTGAGGCCGGTAAGTTCGACCCTTTCTTCGGAAACTGAAGGCAGGTCGGTCCATTCAGAAGCGGAGGCTTCCTTGAAACGGACATTGTATGAAGTGGCCCCATAGGGCTTGCTCCATGTGGCAATGGCGGAATCACCAGTAATACCTCCGACTTCGAGGTTTGTCACAGGCCCCTGCACTGAAGCATCGGCATAGGATATGACCTTTATGCTGATGTTGTCTATCATAAGGCCTTTTTTCACCCCTGCGGCACCACCTACCAGAATGCGGCTTTCGGGAGTGACATCGGGGATTGTAACCGTAACGTTCTGCCAGTTGAAATCAGGGTTGATGGAGCCGGACTTCACGACTTTCCTGTCAGCTTTTTCCAGGATATAGTCATTGTTGTACTTGCCGCCGCCGTTATTAAATACTGCATTGTCCAGAACTTCTACGCGGTAGTCGCACGCCAGCACATCAAGACGGTTCCCGTCCGGATGCAGGTCAACGCTTAGTTCGACAGTCGCCACCGTCTTGAGGCCAGAGAGCGCCGGAGTGATTATACCGGACGATCCGGATCCGTTGCCTGTCCTGATTATGCCGGTGCGGTTGAGGCAGTAGGAATTCTCCACCCTCCAGTGTTTCAGGTATGTAGAATGGTCTATGGAAAGAGCCTGCGTCAGGAATCCGATGTCCTGCGACGGGAGGCAGATGAAATAGCCGTTGGTGGGGCCGAAACCATTCGCCCCGGATGGAATCGAGAACGAAGTGGCCACACCGCGGTTTGTTGATGAGACGCCCGGGAGTTTGCGGGTCACCTCTCCGCCCCATACAAATTCGTCAAACCCGCCGAACAGGAGAGTATCGCCTTCGGCGACGATGTTGTCGGCCGACGGGAGCCTTTCGAGAGATGTTTTAGTCCGGGCTTCCACGGTAGCGCTGACACCTTCGTGTCCGGGAAGCTCAACCTTCACATAATATAAAGTGGATGGTTTGAGACCGCTGAAGAACATTCCGGGCCATTCCAGATTGTTGGCACTGGCGGCAGGATCGAGGGATACGCCCCAAAGATTATAGGTAGTGCTCGATCCGTTGCAGCAGTTGCCGCCGTTTGGTTTGAAATTCCATGACTGGATAAGATCCGAGCAGGCTTCGTCGCGATAAATGCCGACGAGATACTCCTCTGATTCATCCTGGAGCATATTCGTAAAGTTGGACACTGAGAATTCAACGCCTACACCGGAAGCGGTGGTTCCTTCGAAGCTTGAGCCGAAAGCATTCTCAGTCTTGAGACGGATATAGACTGCGTCCACCTTGTTGAGCGTAGTGACCGTCTTGGTGACTTCGGGCGAGTACTCTCCGCCCTTTTCCGCCTTGAGCACTATAGTATATTCCGTTTCAGGCTCAACGTCCTCGATTGTATAAGATTTGGTCCCCTTGGGGATAGTGAGTTCCGTAAAATTGTCTTCGTCCGCAGATTTCCAGGACAGAAGGTAAGAATCTATTCCGAGTTTCTCAGACCACTCGAGTTTTATCTTGGTATCATAGGCGGTCGCCTTGAAATCCCTGGGAGCCGAATCCAGGGCATTCACCAGCCCGTATCCGACCTCGACGATCGCGACTTCCCCGTCGGCAACCTGCATATATGTCCACGGAGAAAAAGTGCCGCCGGGATAGTTTGCCCTGGCCCTGACCTCGTACTGGTCACCAGGAACCAGATTTCCGAAATCACATTCATCGTTAGGGTCATCATTCACCGACAACAAAGCCGCAGTGTAAGGATCCTTGTCGTTTACGCGGACGTTGTAGTTATCGCCCCCATTCTCCACACGGAGAATCTGGACATAGAAACTGGTTGCACCGGCTTCAATTGCTTCTTCGTTAAAAAAGAAGACGGTAATGGATTTGGGGCCGGACTTCAGTTCATCATATGACAAGCCGGTAACCCCAGGCTTGCCGCTGTCCTCGCCGGGACTTGGCTCCGAAGTACAAGAAACCAGTCCACCAAAAAAGACGGACTGAGCTGCAAGGAGCAGTAATATTTTTTTGAGTAAGGCCATTAGATGATGTTATTTGTTGGACATCACCCACTGCCGAACTCACGGAACATTGCAAATATAAAAAAATATTTCGCCACATGATTCATTAGTGACGAAATATTTAATTAAAATTTCGTATTGCGAAAAAAAGCGATTACTACTGGTACTTTTCCATTCGCAGTAGCATATTGACACTCGAGAACTCGCAATTCACCCAGAAGGTCCGCTTGAGGTCGGAAGCCGGCTTCCTCAATTTGAAAGTCGTCGGGATGCGTCCGCTGCCGATATCCTGCACTACAGTAAGATTGTCGGTCAGCGCTTTTGCCTTGGCAAGGGCGAGTCTGTCCCCGGTAACATCATAAAGGTCAAGCCATGCATTTGCCATATTGCACGAACTGTTATCCACCGGCATCTGGTACATATGCTGCTCAAACACACATGGTGCGCCCAGTTCACGAACACCGTTTTTATTCGGAAGTGCATCCCAGTGGACGAACTGGTCCTCGCT